>JBEIOT010000044.1:0-10637 GCA_040377415.1 Azospirillum sp.
GCTTATTTTCGGTATGCGTTTCCCGGTGCTCGACACCATCTGCCTGCTGCTGTTCATGGGAGCGATGGGTAAATCGGCGCAGTTCCTGCTGCACACCTGGCTGCCGGATGCGATGGAAGGCCCAACGCCCGTTTCGGCGCTCATTCACGCTGCGACGATGGTGACGGCCGGTGTGTTCATGCTGGCGCGCATGTCGCCGCTGTTCGAGCTCGCGCCCATCGCGCTGATGGTCGTGACGTATGTCGGTGCTATTACGGTCATTTTTGATGCATCCGTCGGTCTGGTGCAGAACGATATCAAACGCGTCATCGCGTATTCGACCTGCTCGCAGTTGGGCTACATGTTCTTTGCGTGCGGTGTGTCGGCGTATGGGGCAGGGGTGTTCCATCTGTTCACCCACGGCTTCTTTAAAGCGCTGCTGTTCCTTTGCGCGGGGTCGGTCATCCACGCGATGAGCGGTGAGCAAGACATGCGCAAAATGGGCGGTATCTGGCGCAAAATTCCTTATACCTACGTGTTCATGTGGATCGGGTCGTTGGCGCTGGCGGGTATCCCGTGGTTCGCCGGTTACTTCTCGAAAGATATGATCCTTGAGGCGGCCTATGCTGCTGGTAGCACGCAAGGCTATGTCGCGTATTGGATGGGCCTGACCGCTGCATTCATGACGGCGTTCTATAGCTGGCGATTGCTATTCATGACCTTCCACGGCAAACCGCGCGCCGACAAACACACCATGGACCATGTGCACGAGTCACCGCGCATTATGCTGCTGCCGCTGATCCCGCTGGTCGCCGGTGCTATTTTTGTGGGTGCGTTGGGTTACTATGCCTGGGGCATGGTCGATGGTCACCAGCATCACGGCCTCTATGATTTCTGGGGTGCGGCCATTCAGGTGCTGCCGGAGAATAACACGCTTGAGCGCGCGCACCATGTGCCGGGCTGGGTGCCGGTGCTGCCGCTGTTCGTGGTGCTTTCGGGCATTGCGCTGGCGTTCCTGTTCTACATCCGCCGCCCTGAATTGCCGGGTAAACTGCGCAGTAAGGCTGAGGGCCTGTATCAGTTCCTGCTGAACAAATGGTACTTCGACGAGCTGTACGATCGCTTGTTCGTGAAACCGTCGTGGGTGCTTGGTCGCATCCTGTGGAAGCGTGGCGACGAGAAGGGTATCGATGCATTCGGCCCCAACGGCGCTGCACTGGTCAGCCGTACCATCGCGCGTTACACCGGCCAACTGCAGACCGGCTATATCTATCACTATGCATTTGCCATGCTGCTGGGCGTCATCGCCCTCATCAGCTGGCTGCTCTATGGGTTCATGAGGTAACGTGGAACATCTGCTCACCAGTCTGATCGTTCTTCCGCTCATCGGGGCGGCTGTGACCTATTTCGGCGGTCGCTATGCCGAGCATGGCGATAGCTTCGCGCGCTGGAGCGCGCTTATCACCACCGGTATCGTGTTCCTGCTCACCGTGGTGCTGGCCATGGGCTTTGATGGCACGACTGCGGACTTCCAGTTCACGGAAAAGCTGCCGTGGTTCAAAGGCTACGATATTAACTACCATGTCGGCATCGATGGTATTTCGTTGTGGCTCATCGTGCTCACCGGATTCTTGATGCCGGTCTGCATCGCGTGCAGCTGGGAAACGGTGAAAGAGCGCGTGGCCGAATTCATGGCGCTGTTCCTTATTCTGGAATCACTCGTCATCGGCACGTTCGCATCGCTCGACCTGTTGCTGTTCTATCTTTTCTTCGAAGCCGTACTGATCCCGATGTATCTCATCATCGGTATCTGGGGTGGCAAGAACCGTATTTACGCCGCGTATAAGTTCTTCCTCTACACGCTCGCGGGCTCGGTGCTGTTCCTGCTGGCGCTGCTGTACTTCTATTATACGTTCGGCACGACCGACATTCCGACCCTCATCGAACGCGGTCCGAGCCTGGGGCTTGATGTGCAAAAATGGCTGTGGTTCGCCTTGTTCGCCAGCTTCGCGGTGAAGGTGCCGATGTGGCCGGTGCATACCTGGTTGCCCGATGCGCACGTGCAGGCGCCGACAGCGGGTTCGGTCATTCTTGCGGGTATCCTGCTGAAGCTGGGCGCGTATGGTTACCTGCGATTCTCGCTGCCGATGCTGCCCGAAGCGTCGCATTACTTTGCCAACTTCGTGTTCATCCTGTCGGTCGTCGCGGTCATTTACACCTCGCTCGTTGCGCTGGTGCAGGAAGACATGAAAAAGCTCATCGCTTATTCATCCGTCGCGCATATGGGCTTCGTGACGCTGGGTATCTTCAGCTTTACACAGCAAGGTGTTGAAGGAGCGTATTTCCAAATGATCTCGCACGGTATCGTGTCGGGAGCGCTATTCCTTTGCGTCGGTGTCGTTTACGACCGCATGCATACGCGTGAAATTTCGCAGTATGGCGGTGTCACTAATATCATGCCGTATTTCGCCGCGTTCTTCATGATCTTCACGATGGCTTCGGCTGGGTTGCCTGCCACTTCGGGCTTCGTGGGTGAGATCCTCGTGATCGTGGGTGTTTATCAGGCAGCAAGCTGGGCTGCCATTCTGGCTGCTACGGGCCTTGTGCTGGGCGCGGCCTATATGCTGATGCTGTATAAACGTGTGATGTTCGGTGAAGTGACCAACCCGCACGTGGCTGAAATGAAAGACGTTAACACGCGTGAATGGCTTATCTTCGTGCCGCTGATCGTGATGGTGCTGTGGCTGGGTATCCATCCGACCAGCATGACGCGCTCCGTTAGCCCCAGCGTGACCGCGCTGCTGGCGCACATGGACAAGCCGCTGGGCGAAGCGGCGGAGACCGAGGAAGTGAACCCCGTGGCGAACCCTGTCGAAGAAACCACCGATGAAGAACTGCCGGACAACGAAGCTGGCGCTAAGGATGAAGAATAATGCTTGAGCAGTGTTTAGATCGTATCGGCCTTGCCATGCTCACCCCTGAAGTGGTGGTGCTTTTCGGCGCAGTGGCGCTGCTTATCTATGGTGCGTTCCGTGGTGCGCGTGCGACCGGTGGCATTACGCTGCTGTCCATTGTGGTGATGCTGGCGGCCGCTTCGTTGCTGTTCCCGCTGAACGAACCGGCGATGCTTGGCATGAACGATCTCATCATCACTGATAATTTCAGCCAGTATGTGAAACTGGTCATCCTTATCTCGGCTTCACTGGTTGTTGGCATGAGCTTCGACTGGTTGACGCATGAGGAATATAAGCGCTTCGAGTACCCCGTGCTGGTGCTGCTTTCGACGCTGGGCTCGATGATCATGGTGTCGGCCAATGACCTGATGACGCTCTACATGGGCCTGGAGCTTTCGTCGCTGGCGCTTTACGTGCTGGCTACGTACGACCGCGATAATTCGGTGAGTGCGGAAGCGGGTCTGAAGTATTTCGTGCTCGGCGCGCTGGCGAGTGGCTTGATGCTGTTCGGCGCGAGCCTTGTCTACGGTTACACCGGCACCACGAACTTTAGCGCCATGCTGGACCTGAAACTGGCAACGGGTGAAGAACAAACGGCGGTGTTCGCTTATGGTGCCATCGTGGGCATGGTGCTGCTCATCATCGGCTTCTCGTTCAAAATATCCGCGGTGCCGTTCCATATGTGGACGCCGGATGTGTACCAAGGTGCGCCGACGCCGGTGACCATGCTATTCGCGACCGCACCAAAAATTGCCGCGCTGGCGGTATTCATTCGCCTGCTGATGCAGCCGTTCGCCGACATGCTGCCGGATTGGCAGAACATCCTCGCCATTATTTCCGTCGCTTCCATGATGGTCGGCGCATTCGGCGCGATGGTGCAAACGAACATCAAACGCCTGCTAGCCTATGGCTCCATCGGCCATATCGGTTACATGCTCATCGCGATCGCCACGGGTTCGATCGAAGGCATCAAGTCGGTGCTCATTTACTTCACGCTGTATATCTTCATGAGCGTGGGTACGTTCGGCTTCGTGTTGTTCATGCGCCGTGCGGGTAAACAAATCGAAGCGCTGGATGACTTGAAGGGCTTGAGCAAAACGCACCCGCGCGCGGCGTTCTTCATGCTCATCATGATGTTCTCGATGGCGGGTATTCCGCCATTCGCCGGCTTCTACGGAAAGATGTTCGTGTTCCTGGCTGCGATGCAGGCCGAGCTTTACGCATTGGCGGTGGTGGGTGTGCTCACCAGCGTGGTGGCGGCGTTCTATTACCTCAAGATCATCAAGCTTATGTATTTCGATGAGCCCGTGCTGGGTCTTGAACGCCATGTACCATTCGTGAGCCGTGCCACACTGCTGATTTGTGCACTTGTGACGGCGCTTTTCTTCCTCTATCCTTCGGTCCTGCTCGACGCTGCGTCGAGCGCCGCAGGAGTCTTCGCGAATGGCCAAGCAGGCTGAAAGTAACCTTCTTCAGGACTACCATCTGTTGTCCTACGACGTGCTTGATAGCACGAACGAGGAGGCTAAGCGTTTGGCTGGCGGTGGCGCCAGTCATGGCGCGGTGATCTGGGCCAAGCGCCAAAGCGCTGGCCGTGGCCGCATGGGTCGCGAGTGGATCTCGGCCGAGGGCAACCTGTTTGTTTCCGTCTTGCTCAGCCCTGAATGCGATCTGGCGACCTGCTCGCAGCTTTCGTTCGTGGCGGCGGTTGCGGGTGCTGAAACGCTCGCCGGAATCGTGCCGGGTGATGAAGATATTTCGTGCAAATGGCCCAATGACATTCTGTTGGCTGGTAAAAAGGTCGGCGGGATTTTGCTTGAATCCTTCACCACGCCGGATGAGCGCGGCAAGGATAAGCAATGGGTCGTAGTCGGTGTTGGTATCAACGTCGATTCGTTCCCCGAGCATGTCATGTTCCCCGCGACCTGCCTGCGCAATGCAGGTGTGGAAATTATTTCGGCGAAGATCGTGCTGTCGCGTTTCATCTATAATTTCATCCACCAGTATGATGCGTGGGTGAAGGGTGGCTTCAAGCCCGTGCAAAAAGAATGGCTGAAGCGCGCCTATCGCATCGGCCATGGTGTTGAAGTGCTGATGGGCGAGAACAAAATAGAAGGCGTGTTCGATGGCATTGATGCCGCGGGCCGCTTGCTGGTGCGCAGCGATAGTGGCGCCATTCAGGGCATTTCCGCCGGCGACGTGTTCTTCAAGGAATAGCCGTGTTACTTGCCATCGACATTGGAAATACCAACATCGTGTTCGCCCTGGGCGGTAAAGCCCGCGCGCAATGGCGCATTCGCACCGAAGTGCACCGCACCGCCGATGAATACGCGGTATGGCTGTTCGCGCTGATGCGTGAGCGTGGATTGAAGCCCGAAGAAATTACTGCTGCCATCGTGTCGTCCGTTGTGCCCGATGTGAATTTTGCCATCAAAAGCTTCGTGCGCAGCTACCTGAAGCAAGAGCCGATGATGATCGTGGGCGGCGAGGTTGATCTAGGTATGCCGGTGTTGCTCGACAATCCGCGCGAGTTGGGTGCTGACCGACTCATCAACGCCTACGCGGCTTGGGAAGCGCACAAACAGGCGCTTATCGTTATCGATTTCGGCACGGCGACGACGTTCGATGTGGTGTCGGCCAAGGGTGAATATCTCGGCGGCGTGATCGCGCCGGGCATCAATTTGTCGCTGGAAGCATTGCGCAGCGCGGCGGCCAAACTGCACGGTGTGGCCATTGCCCACCCAGCAAAAGTCATCGGCACGAATACGACGGGTGCCATGCAATCGGGCATCTATTACGGCTATACCGGCATGATCGAGGGTATCGTGTCGCGCATTAAAGCCGAGCGCGGCGAGCCTATGAAGGTAATTGCCACCGGCGGCCTGGCGCCCCTTTATGCCGAAGCGACTACCATGATCGATCTGGTCGATGGCGACCTGACCATCCGTGGATTGGAACTCATCCACGCACGAAAGAAGTAAATGGGCATTAATTACCAGAAATATAACGACGAGCTTTTGTTCCTGCCGCTGGGCGGCAGCAACGAGATCGGCATGAACTTCAACCTGTATCGCTACAAGGGCAAGTGGCTGATCATCGATTGCGGCATTGGATTCGCCGATGATTACCTGCCGGGTGTTGATATCGTTGTGCCGAACATCGATGCGCTGACGCCGTATAAAAAAGACATTGTAGGGCTGGTGCTGACGCATGCGCACGAAGACCATGTGGGTGCCGTAGCCTATTTATGGCCCGACCTTGGGTGCCCGCTTTACGCGACGCCATTCACGGCCGCCATTTTGAAGAACAAGCTGGCGGAAGAAGGTATCGCGGGTCAGGCGAAGATCACCGAAGTGAAGGCCGGCGAGCAATATGAGCTCGGGCCATTCAAATTCGAGATGGTGCCCATCACCCATTCCATTCCCGAGATGCACGCGGTCGCTATTCGCATCGACAAAGGGGTGGTGATGCATACGGGCGATTGGAAGCTTGATGCGAACCCACAAGTGGGCGTAACGACGGATGAGAAGACCCTCGCTAAATATGGTGACGAAGGCGTGTTGGCCATGGTCTGCGATAGCACCAACGTGTTCGTTGAGGGTGAATCCGGCAGCGAAGGCGATGTACGCACATCGCTCACCAAAATTATCGGCGAATGCCCGCAGCGTGTGGTGGTTACGACATTCAGCAGTAACGTCGCACGGCTTGAAACGGTGATCCGGGCTTCGCTGGCGGCCAACCGTAAGGTGGCGCTGGTGGGTAAATCCATCTGGCGTATGGTGGCGGCAGCGCAAGAGGTCGGTTATTTGCAGGATGTGGAAGAATTCCTGACCGATGAGCAGGGTATGCAATTGGCCCGCGATAAAGTGGCATTCATTGCCACGGGCTGTCAGGGTGAATCGCGCGCGGCATTATCGAAGATCGCACGAGGCGAGCACCCGGTCATTCGCCTAAGCCCCAAGGACACGGTGATCTTCAGCTCGCGGACCATTCCGGGCAACGAACGGAATGTCGGCTACATCCACAACCGGTTGGTAGATCAAGGGCTCGAAGTACTGAACCACCATCATGGGCTGGTGCATGTGAGCGGGCACCCAGGCCGTGGCGAGCTTGAGCGCATGTATAAACTGGTGCGTCCGCAAATTGCCATTCCGACGCATGGCGAGAAGCGCCATATCCATGAGCACGCAAAATTTGCGAAGGCATTGAACGTGCCTAAATGCATCGAGATGGAAAACGGCATGGTGGCCTTGCTGACGGGCGATAACCCCGGCACCATCGGCAAGGAACATTCGGGTTACTTGGCGCTCGATGGAAACAGCTTTATCTCTAGCGATTCACAGGTGATCCGCACACGTCGTAAAATTCGTGATGATGGGTTCATGGCCGTGTCGGTGGTGTTGCGCAAGACGATGGAATTGGCCGGCCGTCCGAAGATATCGGCACCGGGCTGTCTTGACCCGCAAAGCGACCGCGAATTACTGAATGTCATCGCCGATGACATTGCAGCGGTGGTCGAACGAGGCAAATGGCAGGGCAGGCTGCATCAGTTAGAAGAAGCGATCCGCCAAGCGATGCGCAAAGTGACCCGTGATGAGTTAGGCAAAAAGCCCGTGCTCGACGTTCACATCCACCAGATATAGTTGTTCGCCGATCGTGCATCCTGCACGACAACTCACGCAGCTCAAGGCTGGCGCGGTCTACTGACCGCCATCGTGCATAGTAGATAGTTTAAAGAACGGGGCGGGCAAGGGCTTGATCGAGCGAAACACGGCCTTCGTGTTTGGCGGCAGCAACGGTATGCGGTGCGGCATCAAGGCCCGCGATCAAGCGCGGGTTGATGGGCAGCTCACGGTTGGTCGTGCTGTGCGGATGGGATTCTTCGACCTCGCGCGCGGGCTGCGGTGTTTCAGCTACGTTGATTTTCATTGCAGCGTTGGGGGTGCTTGCCTTGTCAGCGATGACGGAACCGCTGGCGCGCACGCCAAGTTGCTCGATCTCTTGCTCACGCTCGTAAATTTGTTCTTCGATGCTTTTGCTGTCGTGCATTAGCTTGGCCGAACCATCGAGCCAGCTGCGCACATAGTAACGATCGAGACCGATGACGCCGCCGGCTAATCCACCGAGCGCTGTTCCGGCGAGCAGGGTAACAGCGGAAGCTGCAACCGCATGGCCTCCGGTTAGCGCACCCGCGATGCCTTCCACGAATACATGGCCACCCAGGAATGCCGTTGCGCCCGGTACTAGCAGGAATGCCAATGCGACGGCTGCGCCGATAGCGGCGCCGACGGCGACGGTACGCCAGTGGAACATGCCGTGCGGCGGTTTTGATTCGTGTTGCTTGGCGAGCAAGTTGCGGATCTGCTCGGCTTCGTCATCGAAGTCGGGCGTATCGGGCAGGTCGTAATAACGGTCGAGCAAGTAGCGGCGTTTTTCGCTCATCTCGGCCGATTCGGCGGTGATGGCGGCGAAGGAGCCGATGCTGCCGAAAGTGGTGGCGCCTTTGTAGAGGCCAAGGCCACCCATGGCCGGAATGAGGGCGAGTGCGCCAAAGCCGATACCGGTTGCGGCCAATAATGGGAGCGCCACGGCTGCGCCGATGCCCGCGCCGATGATGCCATAAAGCGTGGAGCCGCCGACGGTGCCTTGCAGGAAGCCCTTGTATCCCGCCGACAAAAGACGGCGGTAATACGGGCTCTGCTCGCTCGCCACGCCCGCGGTGGGTGTGGTGCGAAGCTTCAGCTGTGTTGTTGTCAGGTCGGCCATAGTCCTTGCAAATGAGACGATTTCTAGACTTTCATTGTACCAAATCGGCGCACAAGGATTGTGAACATTCTGTGACAATTGGCACGGACTATGCTAGGTGAAGCATATGAGTTTCTTTGAATTATTCATGATCTACGCCGTGAGCTGGTGGATGGTCCTTTTCATGGTGCTGCCATGGGGTGTTCGCATGGCCGAAAAACCCTCGCCGGGCCATGCTGCTTCGGCCCCGGTGAACGCGCGTATCCGCCGCAAGCTGCTTATTACCAGTGTGATCGCTTTGATCGTGCCGATCCTGGCGTATGGGATCAGTGAAGCGCGAGCAGAATCAGGCATTTACACGACCAAGACCGATGGCAAGGGCAGCGACTGCATCCCCGCCGATGTAACGGCTGATGCCTCCATTAACGCGACGGATAGTGACGCCACGTTGGGGGGTAGCAGCAATGCCGATATGGGCATTGTGCCGACCTATCTGGATGGGCGCACGGACCAATACTCGAACAACGAACAGCTTGACCGCTTAGGCGCAGGCGTCATCAATGTGGGCGTCGCCGAAACGGATACCAAGACCGGCGAAGTTAGGATCAACGGGACGACGGTGGGCAGCCATGCCAACAGCCGCCCCAGCCATTGCAAGTGAGGTCGCCCATGAAACGCCTACTCGTACCATTCGCCTTGTTACTTCTTGCCAGCTGCGCCAGCGCGCCGGATGAGCAGGATTATTGTCGTAGCTTCGGTGTTGAATCGGGCAATCCCGAATTCGCCAAGTGCACGCAATATTATTTCCAGCAAGAGGCGGAGTTTCGCGCCGATCGTTCCGTTTGTTCGCTGGAAGCAGACCAGACCTATCCGCAAAGCCTTTATAGCCGTCCTTATTCGTATCCCGCGCGATTCTATGGCGGATCGGGGCTTGGCTTTAGCCGCGGCCCTGCCGGTTTTGGCTATGGCGGTGGGTTTTCGCACACCGAGATGGTGCATGTGGGCGCCGACTATCAGCAGCACGCGCAAGTCGATGCGCTGCGCATGCGTATCATCGAGCCATGCATGCGCAAACGCGGCTGGCAATCGGGCATGAGCTGGCAGGCGGGGCGTGCGGTGCCTGCCAAAGTGGTGCGGCCGACCGCGCCGAAGTCGTTGCCGTGGCTGAAATAGTTATTTGAAGGGGACCTTGTACCCTTCGCTTCGCTGACCCGTGCCGCTAAAGGTGAAACAGGCATATACCTGTTTCACCGCGCAGCTTCGGCGCTACGCAGCGCATTCCGATAGGTGGATAAGCCATGGCTGGGCATTGCATTTTATGCAGGTCCGGCCATAGTGCGTGGCCTGAACTTGACGGAGCCCCAATGCGCCTTTCTCAATATTTCCTGCCCTTGCTAAAAGAAGAACCCAAAGAGGCACAAATTGCTTCGCACCGACTGATGCTGCGCGCGGGCATGGTGCGCCAGGAAGCCGCAGGCATTTACACGTGGCTGCCGATGGGCCTGAAGGTGCTGCGCAAAATCGAAAAGATCGTGGATGAAGAGCTTCAGAAAGTTGGTTGTGTGCCGGTGCTGATGCCGACCTTGCAGCCGACCGATCTTTGGAAAGAATCGGGCCGTTACGATGCGCTGGGCAAAGAGATGCTGCGCTTCAACGACCGTGCTGATCGCGAGCTTTTGTATAGCCCGACGAACGAAGAGATGATCGTCGCCAACTTCCGCAGCTTCGTGAAGAGCTACAAGCAGCTGCCGCTGAACCTGTACCAGATCCAATGGAAATTCCGCGATGAAGTGCGTCCGCGTTTTGGCGTGATGCGTGGCCGCGAGTTCCTGATGAAGGACGCATACAGCTTCGATTTATCGGTCGAGGATGCAAAAAAAGAATACGCCAAGATGTACGATACCTATCACAAGATCTTCAATCGCATGGGGCTGGTGACGGTGGCAGTGAATGCCGATA
>JBEIOT010000097.1:0-7334 GCA_040377415.1 Azospirillum sp.
GAAAGCTTCTCGTAATTGCTACCCACCAGCGCGCGCTTCACGAGCAGGTTCTTGGTCACCTTGAAACCGGCGCCAGCAGCACGCACGTTCGCACTCAGCTGGGTCATCTCGGCCACGGTGAGGCCTTTGTAGTGGGCGATAAGCAGGATCTCAGCCGACTTCACCTGATCGGTGGTCGATGCGATCCATTCTTGTTTTTGTGCACGGGTCTTTGCCATGAGGAGCTCCTTAAGCTGCTGCTTGACCCAGCACGTCCGCGAGATCGAGCTTAATGCCCGGGCCCATGGAGCTGGAAATCGAAATTTTCTTGATGAGGTTGCCCTTCACGCCAGCCGGCTTCGCACGATTCACCGCTTCGATGAAGGCCTGCAGGTTCTGGGTGATGGCTTCCTCGGTGAAGCTGACTTTGCCAACGCCGGCATGGATGATCGCAGCCTTCTCGACCTTGAACTCCACCTGACCAGCTTTAGCAGCCTTAACGGCTTTCTCAACGTCCGGGGTCACAGTGCCGAGTTTCGGGTTCGGCATCAGGCCTTTCGGACCGAGGATCTTCGCGACTTTACCAACGGTACCCATCATGTCCGGCGAAGCGATGCACACGTCGAAATTGATTTCGCCCTTGCTGATAGCTTCAACCAGCTCGTCGCTGCCAACAACGTCAGCACCGGCTTTTTTCGCCGCGTCAGCTTTGTCGCCCTTAGCGAACACAGCAACGCGAACCGCCTTACCCAAACCATTCGGCATCGCAACAACGCCGCGCACCAGCTGGTCGGATTGTTTCGGGTCGATGGTGAGGTTCATCGCAACGTCGACGGTCTCGTCGAATTTGGTCTTGGCGTTCGCCTTCAGCAGCTTCACGGCATCTTTCAGCGCGTAAACCTTGTTGGCGTCGATGCCTTCGCGGGCAGCTTTGATACGTTTTGCCATGACTATTTACCTACCACTTCAATGCCCATCGACATCGCCGAGCCAGCGATCATGCTGCTGGCGGCTTCGATGTCGTTGGCGTTCATGTCGACCATTTTCACTTTCGCGATGTCGCGGATCTGGTCCATGGTCACTTTGCCAACGATGGTTTTACCAACGGTGCCGGTGCCTTTTTCGAGCTTCGCTGCTTTCAGCAGGAAGTACGATACGGGCGGCTGCTTCATGATGAAGGTGAAGCTGCGGTCTTTGTATGCGGTGATCACGACAGGAATCGGCGTACCGGCTTCCGTTTTCTGGGTCGCAGCGTTGAACTGCTTGCAGAATTCCATGATGTTGAGGCCTGCTTGGCCGAGTGCCGGGCCGATTGGCGGGGCGGGGTTGGCTTTGCCTGCAGGGATCTGCAGCTTGATGTAGCCGGTAATTTCCTTAGCCATTCTAAATCCTATTCCGGGTTGGTGTGCCCACCTGTCGAAAACACCATGTTTTCTGAGGCAGATTGCGGGGTTGCACGTGCAAAACCCCTCCCAAAGGAGCCGGGACTATAGTCAGGAGTTTCCTTATTGCAACAGGTTTTTTGGCGCATTGCGCCTATGTAGAAGAATCAGCCGCTTAACCGTTCATTTATCTTCATGCAACTGTAACCCACGTTTTGTGCCCCGCTGTTAGGTTGCTACCGCAAATATGACCCCAAACCGGCATGGATGAGCTTTGACCCAAACTTGGCAAGACAGGTTCTTGAAGAACCCCGACCATCTACACGATATTCCGCAAGGGGTGCTGCCCAATGCCGTGAGCAAGGTTGACGTTCAGCGCAATATCTCGCAGTTGCTCGGCGATACCATCGAAACGATGGACACGATGATCGCTTATAGCAGCAAACTGCGGCCCAAGGTCGAGGCCATGCTGCAAGCAGGGATTGCTTGGGATGAGCTTCCGGTATTGGACGAATGCCTGGGCCGCATGGATGCCCTGCGCGAGGAATTGCCAAAAGTGCGCCCACTGCACCGACTGATCGCGGGCATCAATACTCCCAACGTTGCTCACCGTGCCGCCATAATGCACGCCGATGAGATCCACACCAATGCCACCGAACTATGCGGCACGTTATTAACGCTGCATCACGCGGTCGAAGCGGTCAAACAGCATGTGTTGCTGGACACTGCGCGCCTCTCCGGCAAGCAGAAGGATACGACCGAAAAATTCGTCCGGCGGTTGGAAAAAATGACGATATATCCCCACACCGAAGCGCAGACACTGGCAGCGGCCGTCCTCTTGGCTGCCCATGATATGAAAGCCTTGGACAAAAGGGCGCAGGAAAATAACCGCTAAACAAAAAGGGCACCGAGAAGGTGCCCTTTCGTTATTACGATATTACGATGGTGCGAAACGCTTACGCGCCTTTGTGCACCTGATCGAAGGTGAGTTCTACCGGCGTTGCGCGACCGAAGATGCTCACCGAAACTTTCAGCTTCATGCGGTCTTCTTCCACGTCTTCCACGGTGCCCACGAACGATTCGAACGGGCCGTCGATGATCTTCACGGTCTCGCCGATCTCGAAGATAACGGTGGTGCGTACCGATTTCGCGCCTTCCGCAGCTTGCTTGAAGATCTGCGCCGCCTCAGCTTCAGTGATGGGCTGCGGGCGAATGCCTTTGCCACCAAGGAAGCCGGTGACTTTCGGCGTGTTCTTCACGATCTGCCAGGTGGCGTCGGTCATGTCCATTTTCGCCAGCACGTAGCCGGGGAAGAATTTGCGCTCGCTGGCGATCTTCTTGCCGCGGCGCACTTCCACCACGTCTTCGGTCGGTACGACGACTTCTTCGAATGCAGCGGTCAGGTTCTTCTGCGCAGCGGTCTCGAGGATGGCTTGCGCCACTTTCTTTTCAAAGCCCGAGTACGCATGAATGATGTACCAGCGCTTGGCTTTGCCCGCGGGTGCAGCAGCAGCTTCAGTGGTTTCAGGGGTATCGTTGCTTGCGGCGGCTTCGCTCATGTTATGCTCCTAGACCGAGAATTTGACGGATGCCCCAGCTCAGGATGCCATCGACCAGCAGGAAGAAGAACGCTGCGATGAAACCAATGATTAGCACCATAATGACCGAAACCATCGTTTCCTTACGCGTCGGCCAGCTGACTTTGCTGACTTCCTGACGTACTTCGCGGATAAACTTGGCCGGGTTCATGGCGGGCATGGGTGGACTCCGAATTTCCAACTATAAAAAAGCACCGCGTTTTGGGCGGTGCGGAGGGGTTATTAGCGCGGCTTGCGCGCGATAGCAAGGGGTTTTGGCAGGCGCGCGGCGAAATACTAGCGCGAACGACACGGCGCTTGTTTGCAATAGGCCGCCAGCAGTACCCGCGTCGCCCGTGCGCGCCCCGTCGCATCGGGATGATATTCGGTGTTATAGATTTCGCTGCGATCAATGAAAAAATCTTCCTGCCGACCAAGGAAAGGAATGCCGCGTTCACGGTACAATGCTGCAATGCTGTCCAGCCACGCATGGAACGGGGCACGGCGATAGTCGGGTGTATCGAGCACCGGCGAGAATGTTGCATAAAGCGTAATGCCGTGCGCCTTGGCCCACGCGCTGAAATTCTCCAATGTGCGCAGCACCGCTGGTGCATGCGGGCGCGCGACTATGTCGGACGTCACGCTTGCCGCCACTGCACGATCCTTGCGATCTGTCTCGGTGCCGCGAATGTCGCCGGTAGGGGTGATGGAAGCGACCGCCTCATCGCGGTAGCGATAGAAGCCGGCTGCGCGCACGATCAGATCAGGCCGCGTGCCAAAAAGCAGCGATGGGTATTGGTCGGGCGCTACCTTCGCCAGATAGCCAGGGTCATAGAACTGCGCGTGATGCGCTGTAAGATCGTACACCGCGTTGGTGGCATACAGCACATGCTCGAACGCCAGAATGACCGTGTCGCCAGCACGAAGTGACGGCGCGACCTGACGCAACTGGTACTCCAGGGAAGTTCCGCCATGAGTGCCGAAATTGATGACTGGTCGGCCGATGCGGCGTGCCATCATTTCCGATGAATAACCATACATGGCCGACGAACCGGCAACCAGGAACACGCGCGGGCCATCGGCTTTTGCGGCAGCCTCCCGCTTGGTGCGGTAGAGGGCCTCAAGCCAGTAAGCATCGAACGGTGCGGGCAACACATAGCGTGCACCAAACCACCATGAGAAGATACATAGCACGGCAGCAATAATAATAAGCAGGATGCGTTGCATATCAGAATTGGAAATAGAGGAAGGGGGATGGTACCACGGTGAAAATTCCCGCGAGGCCGAGCCAAAGTGCGATGCCGAGGAACACCGGCGAGCGCAGGCAGGCATGCCAGGCTTTTTGCGCAGGCGCCTCGGCGTAAAGCCGGTAAAGGGTCATGGTAGTGGGGGTAAACAGCGCGATTGCTGCCGCGAAACCAACCCAGAGGAATCCTGCCGCCGCATCCATGTACGTGATGGGATCATCGGGCATGGGAATGGCCGCGAGGAATCCCGGAACAGCGGGCATGAAGAACAGCGGAATATGCACCGGTCCCACCAGGAACATGGCCGAGAACATGCGTTCTGCTACCATGAAATCCGGCGCGCGGAACACGACCCAACCGATGACCACGGCAAGGAATGTCAGGCCGTGCGCCAGCGCCGGAGTTAGCGGCCGCCCATACTGATTCCAATTGTGGTTGATAACGAGATAAGCGCCATGCAGCGCGCCCCATGCGACGAAGGTCCACGCAGCGCCGTGCCACAACCCGCCCAGAAGCATCACCGCCCAGAGATTGAAGGATTGGCGTAGCGGGCTGACGCGGTTACCGCCCAGTGGGATGTAAATGTAATCGCGCAGGAAATTCGACAGGGTAATGTGCCAGCGCCGCCAGAATTCGATGATGGAACGGCTTTTGTACGGCGAAAGAAAATTGATCGGCAACATAATGCCAAGCATCAATCCCAGACCCACCGCCATGTCGCAATAGCCGGAGAAATCGAAATAGAGCTGGAAGGTATAGGCGAGTGCACCCAGCCATGCCGATACGGGGCCGACGATGCCGTTTGCCGCTTGCTGGTAGACGAGGTTGGCATACGGCGCCAAACTATCGGCAAGAAAAGTTTTCTTGGCCAGTCCCAGAATGAAGACCGAGAATCCGAGACTAAGCGAGGCGCTGGTGACGCTTAGCTTCTGTACGAACTGGCCTACCACTTCGCGGTAATGCACAATCGGCCCGGCGATTAGTTGGGGGAAGAAGCTGGCAAACAAGATATATTCCAGCGGACGTATCTGCGTAATGTGTCCCCGCCGAATATCCATCAAGAATGCGATCTTTTGGAATGTGATGAAAGAAAGCCCAATGGGCATCAGAATGCTAAGCGCGTCGTAACCTGCATTTTCTAGGAAGAAATTTGTATATTTGAAGTATCCCAGCAGGCCGAGATTGAAGACAATGCCAATGGTAAGTAGCGGCCTCTGTCGTGCGGGATAACGCAGCATCAACATTCCAAGGCTCATGTTCACCAGGATCGACGATGCCAGTACAGCCAAGGCCCATACACGCCAGCTGCCATAGAATATTAGCGAGGCAGTGATGAGCACTCCCACGGCACTACTTCGACCAACAAAATTTATGGCCAACCAGCAAAAAATCAGAGTACTGGGAAGGAAAGCGAACAGAAATTCGGGGGAATTAAACAACATGCGCCGCATGCCTTCCATGGCGATAATGGCAGGGGCGACAGGGATCGAACCTGCGACCTACGGTTTTGGAGACCGTCGCTCTACCAGCTGAGCTACACCCCTATGCCTTGAGGCGGCGTGTATAGCAGAGCGATACCGATGCTCAAGCAGTATCTCACGCCCAACAAGAAACGGCTCGGCGTGATGGGACGCCGAGCCGTTAGACGCAGTAGCTTGGGGGCCTACTGCATTGGGGTATGGACTAGAACGAGGCCTTTTTCTCGACCACGGTGTCACCATTGACCGTTTTCTCGTGCTCAACGGTCAGTTTGCCGTCTTTCAGCTTTTCAGTGGTCTTGGTTTTCACGGTGTCTTTGTTGAAGAGGCCTTTGGGATCGCGGGTCTCTTTGGTCTCGGTCGTTTTGGTAGCATCGCCGTCGCTATCCTTGTCGAAATCGACAGTGGTCTCGGCGGTGGCTTTGGTGCCAGCTGCGTTAACTTTTTCAGCCGTGGTGTTCTTCACGTAGCTGCCATCGTCGTTACGCTCGATGGTGGCTTCCGATTTCACGCCGGTTTTCACGTCGGCAGCGAACGAAGGAGCAGCCAGTGCGATGGCGGCGGTGGTAGCAAGAAGGGTTGCGAGCTTGTTCATAGTACGTCTCCTAATTTTTTGTTTCGTAGTTTGCTGTTTGCCGGAACAGATATAGCCAAGCCACACTCAGGGGGCGATGCGGCGGCATGCAGGAATTATAAAGGGTCGATAAATTCTCACGAAAAAACAAAAGGCCCGCCAGGTTTCCCGGGCGAGCCTTCGTTTATTGAAGTTCTAAATGACTACTTGGTCACTTTAGCAACGACGCCTGCGCCGACGGTACGACCGCCTTCACGGATGGCGAAGCGCAGGCCCTGGTCCATCGCGATCGGTGCGATGAGCTCGACTTGCATCTTGATGTTGTCGCCCGGCATCACCATCTCGGTGCCGCTCGGCAGCGTTACGACACCCGTCACGTCGGTCGTGCGGAAGTAGAACTGCGGACGGTAGTTGGTGAAGAACGGCGTGTGACGGCCACCCTCGTCCTTGGTCAGGATGTACGCCTCAGCTTCGAAGCCCGTGTGCGGGGTGATCGAACCCGGCTTAGCCAATACCTGGCCACGCTCAACGTCCTCGCGCTTGGTGCCGCGCAGCAGGATGCCGCAGTTCTCGCCAGCACGACCTTCGTCGAGCAGCTTGCGGAACATTTCAACGCCGGTGCAGGTCGTCTTCTGGGTGTCCTTCAGGCCAACGATCTCAAGATCCTCGCCCACTTTAATGATGCCCGACTCAACGCGGCCGGTAACAACGGTGCCACGACCCGAGATCGAGAACACGTCCTCGACCGGCATCAGGAACGGCTTGTCGATCGGACGCTCCGGCTGCGGGATGGCGCTGTCAACGGCTTCCATCAATGCCAGGATCGCTTCTTTACCGAAGCCATCGCTCTTGCCTTCGAGTGCGCTCAGAGCCGAACCATGGATGATCGGGATCTTGTCGCCGGGGAAGTCGTATTTGCTCAACAGTTCGCGAACTTCCATCTCAACCAGCTCGAGAAGCTCTTTGTCGTCGACCATGTCGCACTTGTTCAGGAACACCACGATCGCAGGAACGCCAACCTGGCGCGCCAGCAGGATGTGCTCGCGGGTCTGCGGCATCGGGCCGTCCGCTGCGCTCACCACCAGGATCGCGCCGTC
>JBEIOT010000045.1:0-10511 GCA_040377415.1 Azospirillum sp.
CCTGCAGTTCCATTTCGGCCGCTACGGGCCTTTCACCGGCCACAGCATCGCCAAGCTCAGCTGCCACCTCGCGGCAAGGGCGGCCGAGCCGCCGACCGACCACGACCAGCAGAAGTTCGGAGAATCCGACATTCAGCATGGTGGCCTACTTTTTCTCGTCGGTCTTGTTCTCGTCCTTGTTGAGCTCTTCGCGCAGGTTGCGCATGCCACGGCCAAGGTCGCCCATGACTTTGGGCAGCTTGCCTGCGCCGAATAGGATCAGCACTACGACGAGAACCAGCAGGATATGGGTCATGCTCAGCATTCAAAACTCCCTAAGTTGACGCGGGTTTTAGCCTAAGGGGCGGCTTCACGCAACGAGGGATTGCCACTCTTCCACCAGCCCGGCTTGCAGCGTGGGCGTGGCAGGCAGCCACTTTAGGGCGGCCTCGGCGCGGCGCAGGGCGTCGCCGTCCATGCGGGTGCTGTGGGCGGCGACTTCCTTCAGCTCGCCCATCAGGTCGCGAACCGGCTCGCCAATAAGGGCGCCATTGCCATGCAGCACCAGGTCGCAACCGGCGGCCAGCGTGCGTTCGGTCTTCTCAGCGAAGCTGCCTTTGAGGGCCTTCATCGACAAGTCGTCGCTCATCAGCAGGCCGTCGAAACCAATTTCATGGCGAATGAAATTGACCGCGATGCGCGACACCGTGGCGCAAGCTTCGGGGTCGATGGCGGTGTAGATGATGTGCGCCGTCATCGCCAGCGGCAGGTCGGCCAGCGCTTTGAAAGGGATGAAATCGCTGGCTTCCAGCTCGGCCAGCGAGGCTTTCACCACGGGCAAGTGCTCGTGGCTGTCCTGCGTGGCGCGGCCATGGCCGGGAATATGTTTCAGCACCGGCAAGATGCCACCGTCGCGCAGGCCGTTGGTCTGGGCGCGGGCGAGTTTGGTCACTTGTTCCGGCGTATCGCCAAAGGCGCGGTTGCCGATGATGGCGTGGCATTCGGGTGCCAGCACATCGGCCAGTGGCGCGCAATCGGTGGTGATGCCGGCGGCATGCAGCTCATCGGCCATCAACCGCGCATTCAGGTACACGGCGCGCTCGGATTGCTCTTTGCAGGCCAGTTCGAGTGCGGGCGGGTAGGAACGCCAGTGCGGCGGGCGCATGCGGGCCACGCGGCCACCTTCTTGGTCGATGAGGATGGACGCGTACGGATGCGCCAGATGCGTTTTGATATCGGCAGTGAGTGCGGCAAGCTGTTTGGGGTCGCGCACATTGCGGCCGAACAGGATGACGCCATATGGCTGTTCACGGCTCAAGAATTCACGTTCGGCATCGGTGAGCTCTTGCCCTGCCACGCCGCAGATGAATGATTTGACCATCGGCTACTGACCGGCGGGGAAGCAACCCTGACCACGGCCCGTAAGCGTGGCGCAGGCCGACTTGGCCGCAGCGGCCGAAGCGAAGCCGCTGGCACGCAGGCGGTAG
The DNA here is from genome assembly GCA_040377415.1 of Azospirillum sp. Taxonomy (GTDB): domain Bacteria; phylum Pseudomonadota; class Alphaproteobacteria; order Rickettsiales; family UBA3002; genus QFOX01. Next base: position 1,467 of record JBEIOT010000045.1, read on the forward strand.
TAGGTCTTGCCGTTCACGTCGGCTTTCACGATGACGGGTGTACCCTTCACCACGTCGCCATGTTTACCGGTGATCTTGCTCCAGTTCTGGCGGGCTTCCGCATCGGAACCATAAGCACCGAGCTGGACCTTGTAGTTGCCACCGCTAGCAGCGACCGGCGTGGGTTTGGGCGCGGGTTTCGGCTCGACCTTCACCACGGGCTTGGGTGCTGGCGCAGGCGTCGGCTTGGTGGCCACGGTCACGTCTTTGACTTCCACGGTTTCGACCTTCGCGGGCTCGACCGGTTTAGCGACGGGCGCAGGCTCGGCAACTTTCACCGGCTCCGCTTTCACTTCTTCTTTTTTCACTTCGGCTGCCGGGGTCTCTTCGACCGACTTGGGCTCCGGCTTCACGTAGCTGGTCGTCGCAGCAGGCTTGGGCGCGGGCGTAACTTCAGCCGTGTTCACGGCGGGCTCGGGGATCACCGGCTCTTCCGCAGCGGGCAGCAGCGTCTCGACTTTTTCATCGGTACGGTACGGGCTCAGCGCTTCGTAGATGGTTTTATCTTTATGGGGGAATTCTTCGCCACCCGCCTCGGCCGGGGCTTCTTTAATGGCGCCTTCTTGCGCTTCCACGATGAGCATCTGGCCATCGGCCACGGACTGGCTGCCCGATTGGTAGGCATAGTAAGCCAAGGCGCCAAAGCCGATCACGGCGACGCCTAGCACGATCCACGACATGGCGCGCGAGCGCGGCTCACCGGATTCGGGGTTCAACTCTTCGTATTCGTCAAGGTCGGGGCGCATAAATTACCTTAGTTCGTCAACGGGGTTAACACCGCAAGTGGTCAGGCCGGAAGCTAGCACCACCGTCATCGCTTTCGCAAGAGCTAAACGCGCGGCAGTGAGCGCCGGTTCTTCCGGCAGAATGATGCGAATGCCATCAGCGTTCCATAGTCCATGGAAGGCAGCGGCCACTTCCTGCGCGAAGTAGAGAATGCGGTGCGGCTCGTGCGCCACGGCGGCCTGCTCGATGAGGCGCGGGTAACCGGCGAGCAGTTTGATGAGCGCCAGTTCCGCCGGATGCGTCAGCAGCGACAGATCCGGCTCTGCGATCTTCAGTGCCTCGGGCGCTTCTTCGGTCGCGCGGCGCAGTAGCGATTTGCCGCGAGCGTGCGCGTATTGCACGTAGAACACGGGGTTCTCTTTGCTCTGCTCTTTCACTTTGTCGAGGTCGAATTCCATGTCCTGGTTGGTCTTGCGCATCAGCATCACGAAACGCAGCACGTCTTTGCCCACTTCGTCCAGCACGTCGCGCACGGTCACGAAATTGCCAGCGCGCTTGCTCATGCGCACAGGTTCACCATTTTTGAACAAGTGCACCAGCTGGCAGAGTTTCACGTCGGCTTTCGCTTTACCTTCGGACAGCGCCGTAGTGATGGCTTCCAAGCGCTTCACATAACCGCCGTGGTCAGCGCCCAGCATGTAAATAAGCTCGCTATAGCCGCGCGAAATCTTATCCATCGTTAGCGCGAGGTCGCCGGCGAAATACGCGTAGTTGCCGTCGGATTTCTGTACGGTGCGGTCGGCATCGTCGCCGAAATTGCTGGAGCGGAACAGGAGTTGTTCTTTCGCTTCCCAATCTTCCGGCGGCTTTTCGCCCTTTGGCGGTTCAAGCACACCGCGATAGAGGTGGCCGAGTTCCGTGAGGCGCGCGATGGCGGCTTCGATTTTCTTATCGGCGTGCAGCTTGGCCTCGCTGGTGAACACGTCATGTTCGATGCCCAGATCCTTGAGGTCATGCTTGATGAGCGCCATCATGCAATCGATGGTGAGCTGGCGTGCCAGCTGAATTTGCTCGTCCTTGGGTTTGCTTTGCAGCTCGCCGCCGAATTTCTCTTTCAACGCCTCGCCCGCGCCTTTGAGGTATTCACCGGGGTAAAGGCCTGCGGGGATCTCGCCGATATCTTCGCCCAGCGCCTCGCGGTAACGCAGTAGCGCCGATTCGGCGAGCACGTTAATTTGCACGCCCGCGTCGTTGATGTAATATTCTTTGGTCACGTCATAGCCCGCCTTCAGCAGCAGGCCTGCGATGGCGTCGCCATAGACCGCGCCGCGCGCGTGGCCCACATGCATCGGGCCCGTGGGGTTGGCGGAGACATACTCGACGTTAATTTTGTGGCCTTTGCCAATGCTGGAATTGCCGAAGCTATTGCCTGCGCTGAGGATGGCGGGCAGCACCGCCTGCCAGGCCGACGCGGCGAGCGTCAGGTTGATGAAGCCCGGACCAGCAACATCCACCTTCTCGACATTCGGTAAATCACGCAATTTCTCGGCCAGCTTATCGGCGAGGTCACGCGGTTTCATTTTCGCCTGCCCGCCCACCACCATCGCGGCGTTGGTGCTCAGGTCGCCATGCGACACATCGCGCGGCGGCTCCAGCGTAATGGCATCGAGCTTATGGCCGGGAGCGATGGCTTCGACAGCGGCAAGGATCTGCTCGCGGTATTGGGCAAAAAGGTTCATTTACGTCCTCGTCGCGGGGTCAAAAATGCGCGAGTGCTCCTCTAGGGCGAAACGGTCGGTCATGCCAGCGATAAAATCGGCGATGAGCTCGGCGGTGCGCGGAGTGCGTGCGCCGTCGGTCTGCGCATACCACACGCTCGGCAGGCAGTTAGGCTCGTTCAGGAAGAAGGTGAACAGGTCGGTGATGACGCGCTTGGCTTTGCTGCTCATGCGGTTCACGCGGAAATGGCGATACATGTTCTTGAGCAAATAGCTTTTGATCGATTTGTTAACGATCTCCATTTCTTTGGAGAAGGTGACAAGCTGCTGGCCCAAATGGCGCACGGTATCGGGCGAATCGACGCGCAGTTGCTTGATGCGAGCGCTGGTCGTTTCCAGCACGTCGGCCACCATTTTGTTCACCATGCGGCGAATGATTTCATGGCTTAAGCGCTGCGGCGACAGCATCGGGTGCTGCGACATGACCTCTTTGATGATGTCACCCAGCAGCGGCAGGATCATAAGGTCTTCAAGCGTGAAGAATCCGGCACGCAGACCGTCATCGAGATCATGGTTATTGTAGGCGATGTCATCGGCAATGGCGGCGACCTGCGCTTCAGCACTGGCGTAGCTGTGCAGCTCAAGGTCCTGCTGCTCGGCATAGTATTTTAGGGCGCGCGGCAGCGGCTTTGCGTTGGGACCGATGAGTGGGCCGTTATGCTTGGCCACGCCTTCCAGCGTTTCCCATGTCAGGTTCAGCCCGTCGAAATCGGCGTAGCGATGCTCCAGATGGGTCAGGATGCGCACTGTCTGCGCGTTATGGTCGAACCCGCCATATTCTTTCATGGCAGCGGCAAGCCCATCTTCGCCAGCATGGCCGAAGGGGGTGTGGCCAAGGTCGTGCGCCAGCGCCAGCGCTTCGGCCAGCTCTTCGTTAAGCTTCAACGTGCGCGCCAAACCACGAGCCAGCTGGCTTACTTCCAGCGAATGCGTCAGGCGCGTGCGGTAATGGTCGCCCTCGTGATTCACGAAGACCTGTGTTTTATACTCCAAACGGCGGAACGCGTTGGAATGGATAATACGGTCGCGGTCGCGCTGGTGCGGGCTGCGCATGCTGCATTCCGGCTCGGGGAAAAGCCGCCCCCGCGATTTGCTCGGGTGGCAGGCATACGGCGCTAAATGGCTAAAAACATCGGTCATGAATTGGGTCTAGAACAGTGTATTGCGCAACGCAACCGTTGCGGGGGCGCTTGGGGTGCATTACATTGCGAATATGACGGAGCGTTTCTCAGTTACCCCAGCGGCCAGTGACCGCATCGCCAAACTGCTGGTTGGCGAGCCGGAAGGCTCGCGCCTGCGCGTGGCGGTGGAAGGCGGCGGCTGCTCGGGTTTCCAGTATCATTTCACGTTCGATGCCACTCAACAGCCCGATGATCTGCCGTTCGGCACCGAGCAGGCGCCCGTGGTGGTCGACGAGGTGTCGCTGCAATTCATCGAAGGCGCCGCGCTGGATTATGTGGCGACACTGGGTGCCGCCGCGTTCGAGATCAAGAACCCGCTGGCCAAGGCCAGCTGCGGTTGCGGCAACAGCTTCAGCGTCGCCTTCTAATGCCCGCGCTTTCTATCGTTACGTTCAACGTCAATTCTATCGGCGCGCGTTTGCCGAATGTGCTGGCATGGCTGGATGCAGCCAAACCCGATGTAGTGCTGCTACAGGAATTGAAATGCGTCGATGACGCCTTCCCTCGCCTTGAGATCGAGCAGCGCGGCTATGTGTGCGAAACGCATGGGCAGAAGACCTATAACGGTGTGGCCATCCTTTCGAAGTATCCGCTGGAAGATGTGTCGCGTGGTTTGCCGGGCGACGATAGCGACGAACAGGCGCGCTACATCGAGGGCATCGTGCGGGTTGGCGATGCGCGCGTGCGCGTGGCCTCGGCCTATGTGCCCAATGGCCAAGACCCAGCCTCGGATAAATTCGCCTATAAACTGAGATTCTATGACCGGCTGTATGCGCATTGGCGCGAGCGCATGGCGCTGGATGAAGCGGCGGTGCTGGGTGGCGACTTCAACTGCGCCCCTGCCCCCATCGATGTGTATGACCCCAAGCGATTGGATGGCACGGTGTGCTACCACCCCGAAGAACGTAAGCGCCTGCGCGCATTGTTCCATCTGGGCCTCTATGATGCGTTCCGCCTGAAGCATTCGAGTGAACAACAATTCAGCTGGTGGGATTATCGCGGCGATGGCTATGGCCGTGGCCATGGTTTGCGCATCGACCATTTGCTATGTAGCGCCCGCGCGGCCGATATGCTCAGCGAGTGCATCATCGATGAAGTGCCGCGCCAACAAGAAAAGCCAAGCGATCACGCGCCGGTGACAGGCTATTTCACTATCGGAGCGCAGTAGCGCGACCAAGGAACAATTTAAAACTAGAGGCCGGTATCTTCGCGCGGCTTAAGCGGTGCGACAGGTGCGCCTGCCGTGCCAGCCGCTTGCAGCATCGAGGTCGGCTCGACCTTGGCCACGGGCTCTTCATGCATGCCGATGGGGCGTAGCGCGTCGATGCCATCGCGTGCTTGCTGGCGCATCGGTGGCAGTTCGTATTTCGCATCGGGGTTCTCGGGCGGCATCACACGATTGCGGCCACCATGCTTAGCTTCATACAGCGAAATATCCGCGCGTTTAAGCATGGTTTCGGGCGTATCGTTCACCCGCATGGTAGCATGGCCGATGGACACCGTTTTGCTGAGCAAGCCCTGCTCGTGACTGATCTTGAACGGCGTTTGCTCGACCGCGCGGCGCAGACGTTCGGCTGCTTCGTAGGCGCGACTGGCATCGGTCTCGGGCATCAGGATGACGAATTCCTCGCCACCATAGCGCGCGGCCAAATCCGCCGAACGGATGGTGTTCATGATGATGGCGGCCAGCTGCTGGAGCACTTCGTCGCCCACATTATGGCCGAACGTGTCGTTCACGGATTTGAAATGGTCCATATCCATGATCATCACCGACATGTCGCGGTTCTGCTCGCTGGCTTGCCGCGCCAAGTTCTTCAAGTGGGTGTCGAGGTAATGGCGGTTGTAAAGGCGCGTCAGACCATCGGTCACGGCCATGCTCACGCTTTCCTGATAGTTGCTGCGCAGCGCTTCCTGGTATTTTTTACGGCGCACCTGCGTTTTCACGCGCGCGGCCATTTCGTTGAAATCCACCGGCGTGATGATGTAGTCGTTCACGCCAAGCTCAAGGCCTTTCAGCATGAGGTGCTGCTCTTCTTCGTCGACCAGCATGAGGATAGGCACGTTGCGCACGGCTTCGATGGCTTTGAACTGGGTGGCGAGTCGGATGCCATCGGTTTCGGCAAGCTGCGTGGAAATGACGATGAGGTCGAACTCAGGGTTCGCGCGGGCATGGTCGAGCGCCTGTTTGTGGTCATCAAAATCGGTGACGATGTAGCCGCTGGAAGTGAGGCGCTCTTTGAGCCGGCGGGCCTGCACCATGTCGTCGTCGATGAGCATCAGGCGTGCGCCAGAAACATCGAGGTTCAGCGCGAAATCGCTGGCGTTCATGCCCATTTGCGCGCCGGATTTATCGCGCAAGCGCAGCTCATCGATCAGCGTTTTGATGCGCACCAGCGAGCGCACACGCGCGAACAAGGCGGTGTCGTTGATGGGTTTGGTGATGAAGTCATCGGCCCCTGCTTCAAGCCCCTGCACGCGGTCCGAAGGTTCGGAAAGCGCGGTGACCATGACCACGGGTATGTGCGAAACTTCGGGGTCTTCCTTCAGCAGTCGGCAGACCTGGAATCCATCGATACCAGGCATCATCACGTCGAGCAGGATGAGGTCCGGCTTTTTGGCTTTGGTAATTTCGATGCATTCGTAGCCATCTTTGGCGGTCACCACGTCGTAGTATTCATTCGTCAGCTTGGCTTCGAGAAGCTTTACGTTGGCGGGAACATCATCGACGACGAGTACTAATCCGGTCATTGGGCCTTATACATATTGCGGTTCGAGGAACCGACGTATCGTATCCAGAAAATGATCGATGGCAATCGGTTTGCTCAAATACGCCTCGCAACCGGCACGCATAATTTTTTCTTCGTCGTCTTTCATGGCAAACGCGGTCACCGCGATGACAGGAATGTGGCTGATCTGCGAATCGGCCTTAATTTTGCGCGTCACGTCGAGCCCCGAAATTTCCGGCAGCTGGATGTCCATGATGATGAGGTCGGGCATGATATTGCGGGTGAGCGCGATGGCCTCGATGCCCTCTTTGGTTTCGAACGTGCTGTAGCCGTTCGCGCCCAGCAGGTCGCGGAACAATTTGAGGTTGAGGTCGTTATCTTCGACGATGAGGATCTTCTTCTGCATATCCCCCGCTAGACGTGTGAAGCCACAACCTAGCCGATTATACCTGATTTTCCAAGGGAAAATCATTGTGCGCGCAAGCACGCGCAAGGGATTGGCCATCCCTTCGTCGCCTTCGGCTCCTTGCCCTTCCCGCTTCGCAGCTCGCGCAGCTAACGGCGCTACGCAAAAAAATTAGCGATTCAGCCGCGTTTCGATGAGCGCATCGACCACCGATGGGTCAAGCAATGTGGTCACGTCGCCGAGCGCATCCACCTCGTTCTCGGCGATCTTGCGCAGGATGCGGCGCATGATCTTGCCCGAGCGGGTCTTTGGCAGGCCGGGTGTGAGGTGCACGAAGTCCGGCACGGCCAGCCCGCCGATTTCTTTACGCACCCATTGTTTCAGCTCGTCGGCCAGCTCTTTGCTGTCGGGCGTGCCTTGGGTGAGCGTGACATAGGCATAGATGCCCTGCCCCTTCACATCGTGCGGATAGCCGACCACCGCGGCTTCACTGACCAATGCGTGAGCCACGAGGGCCGATTCGACCTCGGCCGTGCCTAGGCGGTGGCCGGACACATTGATGACGTCATCGACGCGGCCAGTGATCCAATAATAGCCGTCTTCGTCGCGGCGGGCGCCGTCGCCGGTGAAATAGGAGCCCGGCACTTGTGTGAAATACGTGTCCTTGAAGCGTTTATGGTCGCCCCACACGCTGCGCGCCTGCCCCGGCCAGCTCTCGGCGATGACGAGTTGCCCCTCGCCTGCGCCCTCGATGATGGCGCCCTTGGCATCGATGAGTTGCGGCACCACGCCGAAGAACGGCCAAGTGCACGAACCGGGTTTGAGTGGCGTGGCACCCGGCAGCGGCATCATCATGTGGCCGCCGGTCTCGGTCTGCCACCAGGTGTCGATGACCGGGCAGCGGCTGTCGCCCACGGTCTCGTAGTACCACAGCCACGCAGCGGGGTTGATGGGTTCGCCCACGCTGGCCAGCAGCTTCAGCGAACTGCGTGCGGTTTTCTTCACCCATGCATCGCCCAACCGCTCCAGCGCGCGGATGGCGGTGGGCGCGGTGTAGAATTTGGTGACCTTGTGTTTGTCGACCACGTTCCAGAAGCGCGACGCATCGGGGAAGGTCGGCGTGCCCTCGAACATCAGCGTGGTCGCGCCGTTGGCCAGCGGGCCGTAGACCATGTAGCTGTGGCCGGTGACCCAGCCGATGTCGGCGGTGCACCAGTAGATATCATCGGGCTGCAGGTCGAATGCGTATTTGGTGGTGATCGCGGCCCACACAAGGTAGCCCGCCGTGGTGTGCATCACGCCCTTGGGTTTGCCGGTGGAGCCACTGGTATAGAGGATGAACAGCGGGTCTTCCGCATCCATCGCCACGGCTTTGTGCTCGGTGCTTTGGTGGGGCACAGCAGCGTCCCACAGCACATCGCGTGGAGCGTGGATGGGCACGGATTCCTCGCCCAGCTTCAGCACCAGCACATGGTCGATGTTCAGGCCTTCGATCGCTTTATCAACGCTGGCTTTCAGCGGAATGTGTTTGCCGCCGCGCGCACCGGTAGTAGCGGTGACGACGAATTTGCTGTTGCCGTCTTCGATGCGCGATTTGATGGCCTCGGGCGAGAACCCGGCGAACACCACGGAATGCACCGCGCCGATGCGCGCGCACGCCAACAGCGTGTAAGCTGCTTCGGGCACCATGGGTAAATACACGGTAACAACATCGCCTTTCTTCACACCCAGTTCGGTGAGGGCATTGGCGAGTTTGCAAACTTCATCTTTCAGTTGGGCGTAGGTAATGTGTTTCAGCTCCTCGCCCGTATCGCTTTCCCAGAGGATGGCGGTCTTTTCGGGGGTTTGCTCGGCCCAGCGATCGACACAGCTTTCGGTGATGTTGAGCTTGCCGCCCTCGAACCATTTGATGGATACATCGCCACCGAAATCCGTGTTCTTCACCTTCTTCCACGGGCTGCGCCATACGAATTCCTTGGCGATATCGCCCCAGAAGCCATCGGGGTCGCTGATGGAGCGTTCATACATCGCACGGTATTGCGCTTCGTTGAGGTGCGCGGCGAATTCGGGTTTCACGGGGATGAGCGTTTGATCGGTCATGAGCAGCCTTATGAATCGCGTGACATTGGCGAGCATGCCGCTATGAGCATAAAATGCCAAGATATAAACTCACCCTCGAATATGACGGC
>JBEIOT010000022.1:0-13080 GCA_040377415.1 Azospirillum sp.
AATGGTGGCGGCTCGGCAGGCGTGCACAGCATGAGTTCAGCGGTGAGCACCAGTGCTGTCGGCTCATCGGCGCCGGCGGGTGCGACCGTGATGCGCAGTGGCGCGGCGGCGGCGACCGCGCAAGCGGTGCAGCCGGAAGCGCAACCCCATATCGAAGTGCATAGCTACGCCGAAACGGTGCAGCTGTTCGAGCTGAAGCGCGAAGCCATCCTGGCCTCGCACCTCATCAACGATTTCCGCCTCGTGCGTTTTGCGGTTGGCCGCATCGAAGTGAAACCCATCGCGCATATCGCCCCGGATGTTCCCGCACGCATCAATCGTCGCCTGAAAGAATGGACCGGCCAGAGCTGGAACCTTATTTTCAGCGATGAAGAAGGCGAAGCAAGCATTCGCGAGCAGCGCCAGGCCGCCGCAGCAAAAGCGAAAGAATACGCGGTAAGCCACCCCAAGGTGCGCGCCGTGATGGAAGCCTTCCCCACCGCACAGGTCACCGACTTCGTGCCGAACAAAAAGAAGTAGGAGCAAGACCATGAACATCCAGAAAATGATGAAACAAGCACAAGAAATGCAAGCCAAGCTTGGCACGGTGCAAGCCGAGCTCGAGCAGCGCGAAGTGGAAGGTAATTCCGGCAGTGGCGCGGTGAAGCTGACCCTCACCGGTAAAGGTGCATTGCTGCGCATCAATATCGACCCATCGGCGCTGGATGACAAAGAAATGCTGGAAGACCTCATCATCGCGGCGCATGCCGATGCGAAGAAAAAGGCTGATGACATGGTGGCTGACGCTATGGGCGGTATCACCGGTGGTTTAAAACTACCGTTTTAATCTTTAAGTTGCTTCGCGAGATCGCCTGCTGGTGATCGCTGCGCGTAGCTTCGCTGGCTGATGGCTCCACTCGCCCAGCTCGTATGGAGAAAGAAAATGTCTTCCAATGCTATCGAGCGCCTGATCAACGAGCTCGCCCGTTTGCCGGGTGTGGGTCCGCGTTCGGCGCGTCGACTGGCACTCAATTTATTGCGGCAGAAAGAACAGCGGATTCCACATCTCGTGCAGGTGCTTAACGCGGCGCTGGCCGAGGTGAAGACCTGTTCGCAATGCGGGGCGCTGGATGATGCGGACCCGTGCAACATTTGCACGGATGACACGCGCGATGCGGCTAGCTTGTGTGTGGTCGAAGATGTCGCCGATGTGTGGGCGATGGAGCGTGCGCGCGCGTTCCGTGGCCGTTACCATGTGCTGGGTGGCACGCTTTCTGCCATCGACCAGCGCGGGCCGGATTCGCTTCGTATCGAACCGCTCATTGCACGCGTGCAGGCGGGCGAAGTGAAAGAACTGATACTCGCGCTGTCGGCCACCGTGGCGGGCCAGACCACGGCGCATTATGTGGCCGAGCGCTTGCAGAGCCTGCCGGTGAAAATTACCGCCCTCGCCCAAGGTATCCCCATGGGCGGTGAGCTGGATTACCTTGATGATGGCACGTTGAGCGCGGCCTTATCGGCCCGCGTTTCCTACTAGTTTTATGACAGTTGCGTGACGGAAAGCGGTGCTTTTTCGCGCAACGGTCACATTCTACAGGGCTATTTTGTGCTAGGTTCAGGGCATGAAAGAGCTTGGTGGCAAGACCGATAAAGACATCATTTTTTATGATGAAGGATCGAAGTGGCGCGCGCTTGTGAAGCGTTGCGAACATCTCACGCGCGAGGATGAAACCAAGCGTGCTGCTATTGCAGATGGGGAGAGAGAAAATTACTGGCGCAAGCACGTAGTGCCTAATCAAGTGCCCGGACCCGACATGGACGAGGACGCACTTTCCAAAGCAATGCAGGCCGAAGTCGACAAAGGCAGAACCGGTCGTTAAGCGACGTCGCCTTTGATGCTCAGCACATTCGCCGTTTCGTCAGCTTCCATGGTCAGCACATCATCGTCTTTGTGAATGCTGTAGCGCGCGAGGCCGACGGGGATCTGTTTGTTCTTGGCGGGTAACACACCCTTGCCGCTAAGCTTGCGCATTTTGGCGAGCGCGTTGCGCAATGAACCACCGAACTTGTCGTAGGCCTTGGCGCTGTTGGTGATGCCTTTCATCACGTCATCGGCATAACTGAGTGACGTGATGAAGTCGGCCATCAACTCGCGGGTGAGTTCCATGATCTCGGCTTGCGCATCGACCTGGCGGGCTTCGTTGATGAGCGCGCGGGCGGTGAGGAACAGGCCTGACAAGGTGGCGGGGCCTGAGAGCACGATGTTGTGGTCGCGCATATATTGCATGAGGTTGGGGTCCTTCTGCATCAGACGGGTGACGACCTCGTCATTGGGGATGAACATGACCAGCGTGGTGCGGCTGATGGGTTGGTCGTTGCGGTTCTTCAGTTTGCGCAGCGATTCCTGATAGGTCTTGCCGCCGAGTGCTTTGGCGTGGTCGCGCATAGTTTTCTGGATGTCTTTAAAGGCGGCATCGAACTCGGGCGTGCCTTCGGCGCGGAACAGCGCGAACACATGCTGCGATGCTTTGGAATCGACGATGATGGCGTGTTGGTTGGGCAGGTAGATGACGCAATCGGGGCGCAGCGTGCCGTCTTCACCGGCGAGGTGCACTTGCAACTCGTAATCCTGCCCGGGCGTGAAGCCGTGCTGCTGCAGGATGTTGTTCATCACGATCTCGCCCTCGGCACCGGCGCCGATGGGGTTCTGCATGGCGCGCACGAGGACAGAGAGCTGGTTGGTGGATGCATCCACCTGCCCCTGCACTTTGCCCAGTGCCACGCCGAGCTCTTGCTGTTTTTGCGTGAGCTGCTCGGTGGCGAGTTTGGTGAATTGCTCGAACTGTTTGTGGGTCTCTTCGCGGGCGCGCTGGTGGTCGGTCAATAGTTTGTTGGAAAGTTCATTGCCCGTCGCAAGGGCGGCGGATTTGGCGTATTGCTCGAACTGCTTCTTGGTCTCGTCGTGCTCGCGCAGGCGAGTTTCGGTGGCTTCGACCTTTTGCAGGGCCAGCGCCTCGCGCTTTTCCAGCTCGAATAGCGAGGAGCGCAGCGTGTCTTTTTCCTGCTCTTCGGCCTGTAACGCGGCGCGCAGGCGCTCGGTTTCTTGCTGCAGCTGCTCGGTGCGTTCCTGCGCCACGGCCAGTTCGGCTCGATTGTCGGGAGTGGCGGCCAGCTTGCGCCACAGCACGAAAACGGCAACCGACAGCAGTATGCAGAATAAGTAGGGTGCGACCATGATGGCGGCAGGCGACATGAGGCTCTCCTTGACTGAAGGCGCGCAGCATAGCAGTTTCAATTCCATTATGAAGAAGAAAACCGCCATTCCGACCGCTGCCATCATCCTTGCCGCTGGCAAAGGCACGCGTATGAAATCCGACCTGCCGAAGGTGCTGCACCCGGTGGGCAACCAGCCGATGGTGCGCCATGTGCTGGCGACCGCTGCCGATGCGGGGCTTGACCCGCTGATGCTGGTCATCGCGCCGGGCATGCACAAGGTGGCGAGTGTGGGCGCGGAGTTTTCCGAAGAGGTGAAGACCGCGACGCAGACCGAGCAGCTGGGCACGGCGCATGCGGTGCTGAGCGCGAAAGAAGTGCTGGGCGATTTTGAGGGTAACCTGGTGGTGCTGTATGGCGATACGCCGCTCATTCGCCCCGAGACCATCACCCGATTGCTGGATGCGCTGCACAAGGATGCGCGCTGCGCCATTGCGGTGCTGGGCTTCACGCCCGATGATGCGGCGGATTATGGGCGACTGGTGGTGGACAAGAACGGTGCGCTCACGGCCATCGTGGAAGCAAAGGACGCAACGGCTGAGCAAAAGAAAATTACCTTCTGCAACTCGGGGGTCATCGCGCTGCGCGGTGGCATTGCGTGGGAGCTGCTTGAAGCGGTCGATAACAAGAATGCCAAGGGCGAATATTATTTGACCGACGTGGTGGGCCTGGCTGTGAAGCAAGGGCTGCATGCAGCGGCGGTGGAAGCGGATGCGAGTGAAGTATTGGGCGTGAACAGCCGCGTGGATCTCGCCGTGGCCGATAGTATCTTCCAGCAATTCAAGCGTCGCGAGGCGATGCTGAACGGCGTGACGCTGCAAGCGCCGGAAACGGTTTACTTCAGCGCCGATACGGAACTGGCGCCGGATGTACTAGTTGAACCGAATGTTTATTTTGGCCCGCGCGTGGTCATCGGTAGTGGTGCGCACATCAAAGCATTCTCGCATCTTGAAGGTTCGGTCGTGGGCGAGCGTTCGGTGGTGGGTCCCTTCGCGCGGTTGCGCCCCGGTACCAACCTTGGCGAAGGCGTGAAGATCGGTAATTTCGTGGAGATCAAGAAAAGCGAGATCGAGGATGGCGCGAAGATTTCGCACCTGAGCTATATCGGTGATGCCAGCATCGGGCCCGAGGCGAATATCGGCGCGGGCACCATCACCTGTAACTATGACGGCTATAACAAGTATCGCACCATTGTGGGTGCCGAAGCGTTCATCGGCAGCAACACGGCGCTGGTGGCACCGGTGACGGTGGGTGCTGGCGCGATGGTGGCGGCTGGTTCGGTCATTACCGAGGACATCGAAGCGAATGCGCTGGCCTTGGCGCGTACTCGTCAGGAACAAAAAGCCGATTGGGCTAAAAGCTTCCGCGAGAAACAGGTGCCGAAGAAGAAATAAACGTCTTCTTCATCATTCCGTCACAATCCCTTGCTAAGGTCAGTACCTCATACGAGTGAGATTACTATGGGCGCTACACCTATTTATGATTCGTTGTCGTTCGAGGACCAAAAGGTCGCGGACCTGTATCTTGGGCAGGAAAGCGAGCGCGCGTCCGTCGCTGAGCGGCAAGGTATGCAACCCAAGTTCAGCTATGATGCGTGTTTAGAAAAAATTTCGGCGTTGATGAAACAGGACGGCGAAACGGCAAAATATTTGCGTGCGCAATATAGCTCGGCCTATCCGATGCAGATTCCCGAAGAGATCGAAAGCCCGTTTGGTAAATCGCGTTAGCGCTTCAATTCTTCCAAGATCATATCCAGCGCCTGATCGACGGCGGCCACGCGAACTGCGCTTCGGTCGCCGCTGAATAATTTGTGGGCGTGGATAGTTGGTTTGCTTTTGGCGGCGCAGGCGAAGTGCACGGTGCCGACTGGTTTCTTGTCAGTGCCGCCGCCGGGGCCTGCGATGCCGGTGATGGACACGGCAATATCGACACGCGCGCGTCGCAATGCGCCTTCGGCCATTTCGCGGGCGACGGGTTCGCTAACGGCGCCGTGCTGGCCCAAGGTGCGCAATTCCACGCCGACCATTTCGTGTTTGGCTTCGTTGGAATAGGTGATGAAGCCGTGGGTGAACATGGCGGAGGAACCGGCGAGTTCGGTGAGTGTGGCCGAGAGCAAGCCGCCGGTGCAGGATTCGACCGTGGCCAGGGTTTTGCCGTGCTGCTTGCAGGCGGCGAGTATGGCTTCGGCCTTGGCGGCAAGCGCATCGGTCATATTTGTAATTCCATCATGGTACCAGACATATACGGCCCGAAAGCGTGGATGCCATAGAGCACCGTGCCGGCAGCGATGCCGGCGAGCAGATCATCGAACATGACACCGAAGCCGCCTTTGACGCGGCGGTCGGCCAGGCGAATGGGCCAGGGCTTGAAGATGTCGAAAAAGCGGAACAGCACGAAACCGAACAGCAGGTAATGCGGTGCGCCGCCGATACTTTGAATCAGTTGGTTGCCGGCGTCGGCGTCGATGGTCATGAACAGCAGCCAGAGATGGAACACGCTGAAGGTAAGCCACTGGCCCGCCCATTCATCGACCACGATGTGCTTAGGATCGTGCACGACTTTTTCTTCTTTGATGCGGTGCGCTTCCATGTAGGCGTGGCTGGCTTTGGTGCCGAGCATGATGAGGATGAATACGCCTGCGAAGATGGCTATCCACCCGAGCGGCAGAAGTAGGATGGGGTAAGCAAGCAGCATGGCCGCCGCCGAGCCGAAGGTGCCGGGTGCGGTCTTCACCTCGCCGATGCCGAACATGGTAGCAAGACGCACGAGCGGCGTTTTCTTGTGTTTGGCTAAGGTCATGCGTCCTCCGACGGTAGGCTTAATGTCGCAATGGCTTGCGCGGCGATGCCTTCGCGGCGGCCGGTGAAGCCCAGCTGCTCGGTCGTCGTCGCCTTCACGCTGACATAGGCTAGCGGTAGTTGAAGTAAATTTGCGATGCGTTGGCGCATGGCATCGCGGTGCGGGCCGATCTTGGGCGCTTCGCAGATGATGGTGACATCGACATGCTGAATACTGCCGCTGCGTTCGCGCACAAGGCGCAATGCTTCGGCGACGAAAATAGTAGAGCCGGCGCCCTTCCAGCGTGCATCGCTGGGTGGGAAATGCGCGCCGATGTCGCCCTCGCCCAGTGCGCCCAGCAACGCATCGGTAAGCGCGTGCAGCGCCACGTCGGCATCGGAATGGCCTTCAAGCTTGTGGGTGTGGGGAATTTTTATGCCGCCGATGATGATGTGATCGCCTTCGACAAAGCGGTGCACATCGAACCCGCTGCCGGTGGCAATGCGGCGGGTGGTGGCAGCGTCGATATCGGCTTGCGTGGTCATTTTGCTTAAGCGTTCCTCACCTTGCACATATTCCAGCTTGTGACCGGCGGCAAGCCACGCGGCGGCTTCGTCGGTAACGTTGCCTTTGTGGGCGGCGAGCAATGCGGCATGGGGAAAGGCTTGCGGTGTTTGGATCCGGTGCAGCCCATCGCGCGGGACTTCGTGCCATGCGCCATCGGTCTGGCGGCGTACGGTGTCGGCGACAGCGAGTGTGGGCACGACGCCGGTGGTGGCGTCGAGCTTTTGCAGCAAACGGTCGAGCACGGCGTGCGAGATGAACGGGCGCGCGGCGTCGTGCACGAACACATAATCGGCGGTGATGGCGGCGAGGCCTGCGCGGACCGAATCGGCGCGCTCGGCTCCACCGAAAATGGGAGCCCCTATTTTGCCGGATTCGATGGCAGGGGTGACGCGGGCGCAGACGGCACCAGCGTAGAGATTTGTATGATCGGGGTGAATGATGACGCGCACTTCGCTGATGGCGGGGTGCGTGAGCAAGCGCTGCACGCTGTGGCTTAGCATCGGCTTGCCCGCCACGGGGCGGTATTGCTTGGGCGTGCCGCCGCCCGCGCGCTGGCCAGTGCCTGCGGCGACGATGAGGGCGACAATGCGAGGGGACGTGTTCATGCGCGGCATTCTAGAGGTAAGCCCATGCTAATCCAGCGGATTGTCATAAATTTGCTCCTTCTTATCTATTGTTGTCATTATTCTGTCATACAAATGGGTTACTGTTGGAGAATGGCCAACGACCCTAAAACATTGAGAGACGATATTCCCTCCGGTGGAGTGACGCGTTTCAGCACGATCTCCGGCTCGATCGGCAATTACGGTATGTGGGCAGCTGCGGGCGGTTACGCCGTGCGTTTGGGCCATGATAAATTCATCAGTAAAAGCGCGCACAAGCTGGATAAGATCGCCATTGCCGGGGTTGTAGCAACGGCCGTGGGCGCTGTTTTTGGCGCGGTGCACGGCATCAAAGAGGCCAATGAGCTTGAGCATTATCGCAATGCCATGGCAGCCAAGATCGATAGCATGGACCAGAACGCGATCGCCGATCGTGCGAAGATCGAGGCGCTGCGTAAGGCCCTCGTTGAAAAAGAACCCGCCTTGGCGGTGTAACTCGCCCTTGCGAGCAGGCCGCTTTGCCTTTATGAGCGCGGCGTATGGAAACCAAGAACCACCATAACCTGAACCCCATTCATATCGGCCCTGTGGTGCTGGATGGCAATGCCATCCTCGCGCCGATGACGGGGGTGAGCGATCTGCCGTTCCGCGTGCTGGTGAAAAGCTTTGGCGCGAGCCTGGTGGTGAGCGAGATGATCGCCAGCAAAGCGGTGGTGCTGGAAACCAAGAACGCCGAGCGCATGTCGCGCAGTGTGCCTAGCGAGCGCCCCTTCTCGGTGCAGCTGGCGGGTTGCGACCCCGAGGTGATGGCCGAAGCGGCGAAGCTGAACGAGGATCGCGGTGCGGATATCATCGACATCAACTTCGGGTGCCCGGTGAAGAAGGTGGTGAACGGCATGGCCGGTAGCGCGCTGATGCGCGAAGAAGGTTTGGCGATGCGCATCCTGGAAGCGACCGCCAAGGCCGTGAAGATTCCGGTGACGCTGAAGATGCGCATGGGCTGGGACCATCAATCGCTCAACGCGACGGTGTTCGCCAAGCGTGCGGAAGAGCTCGGCATCAAGATGATCACCATCCACGGTCGTACGCGCTGCCAGATGTATAAAGGCTCGGCGGATTGGGATTTCATTCGCACGGTGAAGGATTCGGTGAAGCTGCCGGTGATCGCCAATGGCGATATCACGACCTATGAGGATATCGATGCGGCGCTCAGCAAATCGGGTGCCGATGGTATCATGATCGGTCGTGGGTCGTATGGTCGCCCGTGGTTCATCAACCAGGCGAACCACTACCTCAAGACGGGCGAGAAATTGCCGGACCCGAGCATCGAGGAACAGCGCGACATCGTCATCGGTCACTATGAGGACATGCTGCAGATGTATGGCGAAGTGAACGGCGTGCGCGTGGCGCGCAAGCATATCGGCTGGTATGCATCGGGCCTGCCGCACGCGGCGGAGTTCCGCTTCAAGGCGAATCGCACCACAAGCAGCGACGAGGTCAAAGGCTTCATCCGTGAATTCTATGACGCCACGGTGCAGCGCGGCGTGACGCAACGCGCGCATGAGAAAGTCACCGACGGTGAATGATCGCACGCAGCTTGCCGAGCTGCTTGAGGCGCTGCCATTGCCAGCGCTGCTGGTGAACGCCAGCCACAGCGTGAGCGAAGCCAACCAAGCCGCACAAGCGCTGGCTCGCCGCATAAAAACTACGATGCCTGAGCGTGTGCGCGAGGCAGTGACCCGCGCCATCGACGAACAGCGCGCCACGAAATTTTCGGGCGAGGAAGCGGCGGAACTTTTGGCTAATGCGCGCCAATGCTGGGTGAGCCCGCTGCGTGGCGAAGCGCTCCTCATCATCGACAGCACGGCGGAAGCGAACGACTATACCAGCGTGAGCGCGACGATGGCAGCGATGCTGGCGCATGAAATTCGCAATCCCCTTCTTTCCATCAAAGGTGCGGCGCAATTACTGGGCGGCACGGCGAGTGCGGAGGATGCACCGCTGGCACAACTCATCGTGAATGAAGTGTCACGCATCGACCAGCTTATCACCACGCTCGACCCGCTGGCGGCAGCGCCGCAACCCGTGATGGACCCGCTGAATGTGCATGAGCTGCTTGGCCACGCGCAGCTTGCGGTGAAGGCAGCGATGCCGCAGCCGGTGCAATTTGAAACATTATATGATCCGTCGTTGCCGGAAGTTTTGGGCAACCGCGACCAACTTGTGCAGGCGCTGGTGAATTTGATGAAGAATGCAGCAGAGGCAGCGGAGTTCGTGGCCATGCCGAAGATCACGCTGACGACGCGCTATGTGCTGGGCGAAGCGCGTCGCAATGCGCAGGGGGTGCGGTTGCCCATCGCCATTAGCATTGCGGATAATGGACGTGGTGTGCCGCCGGCGTTCGTGCCCAATTTATTCGCGCCGTTCGCCACCACCAAAACGACCGGTCGTGGGCTTGGCCTTGCCATCACCGCGCGCATTGCCGAGGAGCATGGCGGCATGGTGCTGCATGATGCGCCGGAACAGGGTGGCGCGCGCTTCACTCTTTACTTGCCGATTGCGGCTCCCGGTGCTAACCCTGCCTAAAATTTGAGCAGGCCAACCAAGGCCAGCCGCAAAATCCTAAGCTAAGGCAGGCACTTATGAGCAATCCGCAAATCAAAACCGTGCTGCTGGCCGATGATGATGCCAGCATCGTGACCGTGCTGACCCGCGCCATGACGGGTAAGGGTTATGAGGTCAGATCCACCGACAGCTTAAGCGATATCGACGCGTGGGTGGCGCAAGGGCTGGGCGATGTGATCGTGACCGATGTGCTGATGCCGCGCGGCAATGGCCTTGAAGGCCTCGCCCGTTGGCAGGCGAAACGCCCCGATATGCCGGTGATCGTGATGAGCGCGCACAACACGCTGCTGAATGCTGCCAAGTCGCAAGAGCTGGGTGCGGTGAGCTTCTTGCCGAAGCCGTTCGACCTCGACCAGCTGATGGATGCGTTGGCGCGCGCAGTGCAAGGTGCACCCGTTGCGACGACAACGAATGATGATGGCGTGGTAAAAATTGCGGATGGGTTGACGCTGGTCGGCAAATCGCCCGCAATGCAGCAACTGTTCCGCACGCTGACGGGCTTCATCGGCAACGATCTGACGGTGCTCATCACCGGCGAATCGGGCACGGGCAAGGACCGTATCGCGCGCGCGCTGCATGCGCTGGGCAAGCGCAAGGATAAGCCGTTCGTGGCGTTGAACATGGCGGCCATTCCGCGTGAGCTCATTGAATCCACATTGTTCGGCCACGAGAAAGGCGCCTTCACCGGCGCGTATCAGCGCCAGCTTGGTGCATTCGCGCAAGCGCATGGCGGCACATTGTTCCTCGATGAAATTGGCGACATGCCGATGGAAGCACAGACGCGCCTGCTACGCGTGCTGCAAGAACAAGAAGTGACGCCGGTGGGTGGTGAGCGCATGGAGACCGACGTGCGCGTGATCGCCGCGACGCACCGCGACATCCAGAAACTGGTGGCGCAAGGTAAGTTCCGCGAAGACCTGTATTATCGCCTGCATGTGCTGCCGCTGCATGTGCCTGCCCTGCGCGAGCGCGTGGAAGATATTTCGCTGCTGGTGGAACATTTCATGGAAGCGGCGAAAATGCGTGGCCTGCGCCCGCGCCGCATGGACCCGCTAGCGATGCAGCTGCTTTATAACCATAACTGGCCGGGCAATGTGCGCGAGCTGGAGAATGTCATCTATCGCCTGTGCGCCCTTACCGGTGGCAGTGTGGCGAAAGCCGACGACGTGGCACCACTGCTGCGTGGAAGTGCGCAGGTAATTGAAATGAAAACCGGCGCGGCCGAGCCGAATGCTGGCATCGAGCAATTGGTGGATGGTAGCTTACGTAAATATTTTGAGACACTGGGCAGCACCCTGCCCGCGCCCGGTCTTTATGACCGCGTGCTGGAGCAGCTGGAGCGTCCGCTTATTCTGCATACGCTGCGCGCCACGCAAGGCAACCAGATCAAAGCGGCGGAGGTGCTTGGCATCAACCGCAACACGCTGCGCAAGAAAATGCGCCTGCTGGGCATCGATGGCAAAGCGGCCTGGAAGCACGCAGCGTGATTATTTTAGTGTTCGCAGATCGCGCATGCTGCGCGACAACTCACGCCGCTCAAGGCTGGCGCGCCTCCTGGCGCGTGACCGAGAAACATTAGATGAACATGCTCGCCCCAGAATCGCCGGAATCGGCGACTTACAGCACCGGCTTCAAGCCGTGGGCGGGGAGCATCATGGTGGTCGTTGCGGTGCTGCTGGTCGCCATGCTGGGCGGCCTCATCGTGCAGATCAACGATCAGGCGCAAGCGGGCATGACTCCGCAGAATTCCATCGTCATCATGCTTGGACTGCTGGCGAGCATGCTGGTGCTGATGGCGCTGATCGTGACTCGCCGCGCCAGCAAATTGTGGCGCCAGGCGAAGGACGGGCTCATCGGCACACGCCTGCAATCGCGCATCATCGTCATGTTCTGCGTCATCGCCATTTTGCCGACGCTCATCGTCGCGGTGTTCTCGGCGTTGTTCTTTAACTTCGGCATCCAGTCGTGGTTCGATTCGCGCGTGAGCAATGCACTGGAAGATTCGGTGACCGTGGCGGGCGCATACCTGAACGAGCACAAAGCGGCGATCCGCACCGATGCGATCGGCCTGGCAGAAAGTGCGCAACGCAATTTGAGCAGCGCGTATGCAAGCCCCGCCGCCTTCCGCAATTACCTCACGCGGGAGACCGCATCGCGTAACTTGAGCGAAGCCGTAGTGTTCAGCCGCGACCGCGTGTTGGCGCGCACCGCCCTTTCCTTCTCGCTTATTTTCGAGCGACTGCCCGATGTGGTGATGAACCGCGCCGACCAGGGCGATGCAGTGCTGTTCGGTGAGGATGAGGACAAGCTGCAAGCCGTGGTGAAAATGAGTGAATCGCCCGAGCTTTATTTGCTGGTGGGCCGCATGGTGGATCCGACCGTGATGGAGCACATGAAAGCGGCGCGCACGACGGTGATGCAATACCGCCAGCTGCAGAATGACATTAGCCGTATCCAGAAACAATTCTTCGCGGTGTTCGTGCTGGTAGCGCTGCTGGTGCTGCTTGCATCCATTTGGGCGGGCATGACGCTTGCGGTACGACTCATCGGCCCCATTACGCACCTGATGAGTGCGACCGAGCGCGTGCGCGCGGGTGATTATTCCATCAAGGTTCCCGAAGGCCGCCGCGACGATGAGATCGCAAACTTGGGGCGCACCTTCAACCGCATGACCGGGCAGCTGGAAGCGCAGCGCCGCGACCTGATGGAAGCCAACCGCCAGCTGGATGAGCGCCGCCGCTTTACCGAGGCGGTATTGTCGGGCGTGTCGGCCGGCATCATCGCCATTGATTCGGATCATCGCGTGACGCTGCATAACCGCACCGCGGTGGAATTGCTGAATGTGCCCAAGGGCAAAGAATTGTTCGGCACCGCTGTTTCGCAATGGCTGCCGGAAGCGGCGGATCTTATTCGCCAGGCCGAACGCAAACCCGAACGCATCGCCAGCGGCAACGCATCGCTGCTGGATGGTGAGAACCGCACAAACCTGCATGTGCAGGTCACGGCGGAGCGACTGGGTGAGACCATCGAAGGTTTCATCGTGACGTTCGATGACATTACCGAGCTGGTAAGTGCGCAGCGTGCATCGGCATGGGGCGATGTGGCGCGACGCATTGCGCATGAAATTAAAAACCCACTGACGCCTATTACGCTTTCAGTCGATCGCCTGCGCCGCAAATTCGGCGAGCAAGTGGTGAATGACAAAGAAGGCTACGAGCGTTATCTGGAGACCATCACGCGGCACGTGCGCGACATC
>JBEIOT010000108.1:0-6842 GCA_040377415.1 Azospirillum sp.
CGATTTGCGTCGTTAAGATAAGCGCAACCAGAGGATCTTATGAGCGACAAGCAAGACAAGAAACCAACCAAGGTTGAGCGTGAGACCTATCCGGTTAGCCGTAGTGCCATGATCCCTGCTCCCTTGATCGACGAGAACGGCGTGCCGCAGCATAGCGACTGGCCGCGCATGACGTCGCAGATCGTGAAAGGCAAAGCCTCCGATGGCGGCACGGTGATCATCGGCAGCACGTCGGTGCAGGACGCGGAATCCATAGCACCGCGCGTGACAGGTTCGTCGATCGCGTATGAAGCGCGCAAGGGCGATGTGCGCTACAGTGTCGACCTTAACCCCGATGGCAGCATCAGCGGCACGGGCAAAGCGGCGGGTATCAGCATGGACCCGGTGGCGGTGGCGAACCTCGCCAAATATTATGATGCGCTGACCGACCATAGCCGCGTGAGCGGTGCACAATTGAACGATGCGTTGCAGGCCGTGCGCAAGCTGGGCGGCATCGAACGCTAGCGGTTGGCTGGTAACGAGATAAAAAAAGGGCACCCGGTTGGGCGCCCTTTTAATTTGTCGGCGGGTAGAGAAATTAAGCAGCAGCAGGTTCCGCTTTAATTTCACGCGCTTTGATGATCTTGCGCTTCAGGGTGCGCGCTTCTTCCGACAGCGATTTGCTGTGGGTCGTCATCAGGAAGTTGTCGAGACCACCATTGTGGTCGATGCTGCGCAGGGTGCTAGCCGTGATGCGCATGCGCACGTTCTGGCCAAGCGCATCCGAGCGCAGGGTAACTTGGGTCATGTTCGGCAGGAAGCGGCGCTTCGCCTTACGATTGGAGTGAGAAACGGTGTTGCCCGACTGGACACCCTTTTCCGTAATTGCACAACGTCTAGCCATGATGCCGACCTTTCTTTTTTTAGTTTTCAATAACTTATCGGGGTTTTCCCCGACTTAACGCACAATTCCGCGTTTGAGTGGCGGGTTATAACGTGCTGCAGCGCACACGTCAAGCACTCTCCCAATAGGAAATTGAGAACAATGCGTTTGCTGTGGATTATCAACGTTTACGCGTCAATGTCCGCTTTCAGCGCGTTGGCCTGGATGAAGTCGCGGCGCGGCTCTACGATGTCGCCCATCAAGGTGCTGAAGGCTTCATCGGCATCGGCCGCGTCGTGCACATTCACGCGCAATAGGGTGCGCTTGGTGTGGTCCAACGTGGTTTCCCAGAGCTGCTCGGGGTTCATCTCGCCCAAGCCTTTGAAGCGCTGGATGCTCATGCCTTTTTTGCCCATATCCATGACGGCTTTGTAAAGCTGACCCGGCGTTGCGATCTGCATCTCGGTGCCTTTGCGCGCCAGCGTGGCGGGTGCGGCATAGTCGGTCTTGAGCGTGGCATGCACGGCGGCGAGTTCTTTACCCTCGCGGCTGTTAAGCCATTTGTCCTCAAGCAGCACATGCTCGACCACTGAACGCACGGTGCGCGCAACGGTGATGCCGGTGTCGGTCTTCTCGGCCTTCCACGGCGTGATGCCGGGGACCAGGAAGTTCAGCACTTTTACGAAACCATCGACCGAGCCACCATTGAACAGGTTGCTGAGTGCGGCGGCTTCGACCATCGGCATCGGCACGCGACGTGACAGCGGTTTCATGAGATCGACGAATTGCTTGGTCTGGCGCACTTTGTCGGCAAGCTGTTCGCCTTTCAACGTGCCAGCAGCCATGCGCAGTTCGCCCTCGTCGAGCACGGCGCTTTGCAGGAAGTCTTCCAGCGCCGCATCGTTCTTGAGGTATGTTTCGCTTTGGCCGCGCTTCACTTTGTAGAGCGGCGGCTGCGCGATGTAGAGGAAGCCACGCTCGATGAGTTCGGGCATCTGGCGATAGAAGAACGTGAGCAGCAGCGTGCGGATGTGGGAGCCGTCGACGTCAGCATCGGTCATGATGATAATTTTGTGGTAGCGCGCTTTGTCGGCGTTGAATTCTTCGCGACCAATGCCGGTGCCGATGGCGGTGATGAGCGTGCCGACTTCCTGGCTGCTGAGCATCTTGTCGAAGCGCGCGCGCTCGACGTTGAGGATCTTACCTTTCAGCGGCAGGATGGCCTGTGTTTTACGGTCGCGGCCTTGCTTGGCCGAACCGCCTGCGGAGTCGCCCTCGACGATGAACAGTTCAGAAAGCGCCGGGTCTTTTTCCTGGCAGTCGGCCAGTTTTCCGGGAAGGCTTGCGATATCCAGTGCACCTTTGCGGCGGGTGAGTTCGCGGGCTTTGCGCGCGGCTTCACGTGCGGCGGCGGCTTCGACAATTTTGCCGATGACCATGCGGGCTTCGCCGGGATGTTCCTCGAACCACTGGCCTAGCTTGTCGGCGCAGACGCCTTCAACGACGGGGCGCACTTCACTGGATACGAGTTTGTCTTTCGTCTGCGAGCTGAATTTAGGATCGGGCACTTTCACCGAGATAATTACGGTGAGGCCTTCACGCGCGTCGTCGCCGTTGAGGTCGACCTTCTCTTTTTTGGCGATGCCGGATTCGTTGGCGTAATTGTTGATGCAACGCGTGAGCGCGGCGCGGAAGCCTTGCAAGTGCGTGCCACCATCGCGCTGGCGGATGTTGTTGGTAAAGGTGAGCGTGTTCTCGTGGTACGAGTCGTTCCACTGCATCGCCACTTCAACGGAAATACCGTTCTTCTCGCCGTTCATGACGATGGTCGGGTGCACGGCCACTTTGCTGCGGTCGAGGTATTTCACGTAGGCTTCGGTGCCACCTTCGTAGAAGAATTCTTGCTCAACAGGTTCTTCGCCGCGCTTGTCGGAAAGATGAATGCGCACGCCGGAGTTCAGGAACGCGAGCTCGCGGATGCGGTGCTCGAGCGTTGCGTAGTCGAACGTGATCATGGTGAAGGTTTCCGAGCTCGGGAAGAACGTCACCTGCGTGCCGCGCTTGCCGTTGGCCGGGCCGCGCTCGATGAGCGATGCGACGGGCACGCCATGCACGAAGCGCATGTAGTATTCTTTGTCGTTGCGCCAAATGACGAGGTCGAGCCATTCGGACAGTGCGTTCACTACCGATACGCCTACACCGTGCAGGCCGCCGGATACTTTGTAGCTGTTCTGGTCGAACTTACCGCCCGCGTGCAACTCGGTCATGATGACCTCTGCGGCGCTGCGGCCTTCGGTCTTGTGCATGTCGACGGGAATGCCGCGGCCGTTATCTTCTACGGTCACCGAACCATCGGTATTGATGGCGACATGCACGAGGTCGCAATGGCCAGCGAGCGATTCATCGATCGCGTTGTCGAGCACTTCGTACACCATGTGGTGCAGACCCGAGCCGTCGTCGGTGTCGCCGATATACATGCCGGGGCGTTTGCGCACGGCTTCGAGGCCCTTCAGAACTTTGATGGATTCTGAATCGTATTCGGCCGCATTGGCGGGCGAATCGGTGACGTTTTTCGCGGTCATGATCTCTTCACTTTTCTGGGCTGCGTTGGCGCTCATTTTTTGCTCACTTTTTCTACTTGAATCCGCACCGTTCCGCCAGTGATTTCAAGGTGGGTGCAATCAGCCCCTAACCCTTGGAAATCTGCGGCGTCCGTGCCGGTCATCCATGCTTGTATCCGACTGCTTTGGATGAGGTCAAAAAGCTGCCCCCGTTTATCCACATCTAAGTGGGCGACGACCTCGTCCAAAAGCAGTATTGGGCCGATGCCGCACCAGGCTTTTCGGGCGCGGGCCGCGGCCAGGATGAGCGACAGCAAAACGGCCTTCTGTTCGCCGGTGCTGCAACGCTCGACGGAGAGGTTCTTTTCGCGGTGGATCACGTGGAAATGTGAGCGGTGGGCACCCTCGGTGGCGCGGCCCGCGGCACCGTCGATATTGCGCAGTTCGGCCAAGCGTGCGGCGAGCTTGGATTCGGCATCGAGCGCGCTTAGCCCCTCGCCCAGCCAGCTTTCGATGGCGCCGTGCAAGGCGACTTCGGCGCGGGGGAACCCGGCGATGGGTTCGGCCAGATGGTCCGTAAGGCGGGTGATGATGTTGAGGCGTGCCAGCGTAATGGACACGGCATGTTCGGCCATTTGCTGTTCGAGCACGGAAAGCCAGTACGGGTCGGCTCGGCCACGGTCGCTTAGCAGGCGGTTGCGTTCGCGCGTGACGGCTTCGTATTGGGTGACGCGGTTGGCGTGTTCGGGCTCGAAGCCGAAGGCCATGCGGTCGAGCAGTTTACGGCGCGCGGTGCCGCCTTCCATGAAGACCTGGTCCATGCCGGGGGTAAGCCACTGCACGCACGCGCGCTCGGCCAGCGTGGCGTGGCGGGTGACCTTTTCGCCGTCAATTTTGAGGATGCGTTTTTCGCTGGCGGCTTCCGCGTCGCGGCCGATGCCGATCTTGCTGGTTACGTCGTTGGTGGTGACTTGCGCCGCGACGACCCATGGTGCGCCATGCGCAAAGGCGCAATCCATGTCGCGCAATTTTGCGCTGCGCATGCCACGCCCCGGCGACAGCAGGGAAATAGCTTCCAGGATATTGGTTTTGCCCGCGCCGTTATGGCCGGTGAGCACCACCGGGTGTGGCTGCACATGCAACGATAACGCCGCGTAATTGCGGAAATTCTCGAGGGTTAGCGCGGTCACGGCGTGAGGTGCGTTCATGCGCGCGAGACTACACGGGAGGGCGCATCAATCCCATCGAAAGTTGATGTTTTCCCCATTATGAATTAAGCCTGCCTAACCCAACAAAGGAGTGCTTATGTATACCGACGGTTTTGTACTTCCCGTGCCTAAGAAAAACCTCGCCGCTTACAAAAAGATCGCCACCATAGCGAGCAAGGTCTGGATCGATCATGGTGCGCTCACTTATCACGAGTGTGTGGGCGAGGACATCGTTTCGGCGGACAAATACAATATGGTCCGCTTCGATAAACTGGCTGGCCTCAAAAAAGGTGAAGTCGTCCTGTTCTCGTTCATTACCTACAAATCGCGCGCGCATCGCGACAAGGTGATGAAGGCCGTGATGGCCGATAAACGCATCCAGTGCGACCCGAGCGCGATGCCGTTCGATTGTTCGCGCATGGCCTGCGGCGGGTTCGAGGCCATCGTGAGTGCCGAGGCAAAGCCTAAGAAAAAACCACCGGCGAAGAAACCCGCAAAGAAAAAGAAATAGCCACAAACAAAAACGGCGCCTTGAAGGGCGCCGTTTTCTTTTAAGCGTTGGTTCGCATCACACGCGCATGGGCATGATGACGTAGAGCGCGCCGACATCGGCGGGGTCGCGCACGATGGTGGGGCTGTTGCTGTCGGCGAACACGAACTGGGCGGTATCGCCTTCCACTTGCTGCATCATGTCGAGCAGGTAGCGGCTGTTGAAACCAATTTCGACCGGATCGGCACCGTAGCTGACGGAGAGTTCTTCGGTCGCGGTGCCTTGCTCGGCGCTGGTGGCCGACAGGGTGATCTTGGAACCCGAGAGGGCCACCTTGATACCGCGCGATTTTTCGCTGGTGATGACGGATACGCGATCGACCGCATTCGCGAAGGCGCGGCCATCCACTTCCATCACCTTGTCGTTGCCGGTGGGGATGACGCGTTCGTAATCGGGGAAGGTGCCGTCGATGAGTTTGGAAACGAGCACAGCCTCGCCCACTTTGAAGCGGATCTTGCTCTCCGAGAGGGCGATCTCGACTTTTTCAGCGCCCTCTTCCACGAGTTTGTAAAGTTCACCTACGGTTTTACGCGGAATGATGACACCCGGAATTTGTTCTGCACCTTCGGGCAAGCCCACTTCCATGCGCGCCAGGCGGTGACCGTCGGTCGCAACAGCACGCAGCACGGCTGCACCGTTATTGGTAGCAGCATGCAGGTACACACCGTTCAGGTAGTAGCGGGTCTCTTCGGTGCTGATGGCGAAGCGTGTCTTCTCGAGCAGCGCTTTGCATTCAGCGGGAGTAATGGCGAAGGTATGTGCCAGTTCGCCTTCCGCCATGACGGGGAAGTCGTCGGTGCCCAAGGCAGCGAGCGAGAATTTCGATTGGCCAGCGGTAATGGAGAGTTTGCCGTCCTTACCCGTTTGGGTGAGTTGGATGTTGGAACCATCCGGCAGTTTGCGCACGATCTCGTAGAACATGTGGGCGGGCACGGTGGTGCTGCCCTTCTCGCTCACGTCGGCTTTCACGTTCTGCACGATGGCGATGTCCATGTCGGTCGCCGTCAGGCTCAGGCCGCCAGCGGTTGCGTCCAGCTTTACGTTGGCGAGGATGGGAATAGTGCCGCGGCGTTCCACGACGGATTGGATGGGGCCGAGCGCTTTGAGCAGCACGGCACGTTCGATCACCAATTTCATAGGTTGTCCTTTTGCAGTTGCGGTCGGAGCCGAATCTTCGATCTTACGAGCAGCCTCAGCCATACATCATCCCCATCACGCGGTTTTTATTGCCCCTTTTTATAGGGCGTGGCGCGGGCGCTTGCTAAGGATTTTTGCAGTTATGCACAGCTTGTTTGAACTTGCTGCAGATACAAAAAAGGCCGGGGAAAATCCCCGGCCTTGGTTTGCTTAGGTAGCGCTTTGCAGCATGCGCATCAGCAGTTCGACGTCGTCGGCGAACTCCTTGTCGCCGCGGCCCAGCTCATCGATGCGCTTGACCGCGTGCATGACCGTGGTGTGGTCCTTGCCGCCGAACTTGCGGCCGATCTCGGGCAGCGATTTCGTGGTCAGCTTCTTGGCGAGATACATGGCGATCTGACGCGGGCGAGCAATTGCTACGCTGCGGCGGGCCGAATGCATGTCACTCACTTTGATATTGTAGTGAGCGGCCACTTTCTTCTGGATGTCCTCGATGGTGATGCGGCGATCGTTGGCGCGCAGGA
>JBEIOT010000155.1:0-5055 GCA_040377415.1 Azospirillum sp.
GGCGCTCGACCACCTCGTCGACGCTGTTGAAGACAGTGACTTTGTCCTTAGTGATCTCGGCCCAGTCGCCTTCTTCAAGGTAGCAGACTTTTTGGGTGAGCGGGGCGAGGGCGACCGCGTCGGAACCCAGATAGTTCGCGTCCTTACCATAGCCAATGGCCAGCGGCGAGCCACGGCGCGCAGCATAGAGCACGCCATCATGGCCGGTGAAAATGATGCCGAGGGCGAATGCGCCCTCAAGGCGTTTCAAGGTGGCCGAAACCGCTTGGCGCGGGTTCATGCCTTGGTCGAGATAATGCGTGATGAGCTGCGGTACGACCTCGGTGTCTGTCTGGCTGAGGAAAACGCGGCCTTCGCCGACCAGCTCTTCGCGCAGCTGCTGGAAGTTCTCGATGATACCGTTATGCACCACGGCCACTCTGTCTGTTGCATGCGGGTGGGCGTTTATTTCATTGGGCAGGCCATGGGTGGCCCAGCGCGTGTGGCCAATGCCAGTGGTGCCTGCCATGGGCTCTTTTTGCAGCAATGCGTCGAGCGCAGCTAGCTTTCCTTGCGCGCGACGCCGCTCGATATGATCGTTTACTAATGTGGCGATGCCGGCGGAGTCATAGCCGCGATATTCCAGACGGCGCAGGGCGTCGAGTACAAGGGGCGCTGCAGGCTTGCTGCCCACGATTCCGATAATTCCACACATAGGGGGTCGGGTAACATGCACCACCCCCAACCGCAAATGTTATATTCTGTTAGCGTCTGTGTGCGTAAGTGCTTGTGTTTCGTTAAGGATTTTTTAAGGTCCATCGCCTAGGACTTGAACCGCCATGCCATTTTCACTGCAAACACAGTATCGGCACAACACGCTTCGCCTCAGCGCGATCTTCGCGCTGGTCGTTCTGTTGCAGGTCGCGTGCTTCTCGGTGGTGCATCTGCGGCACGAATCCAAACGCGATCTGGCGCTGCAGGCGGCCATGCTAAGCTCGGCCTACCGCCATGGCGAGACCGGTGATCGCCCGCTGGAGCGCGCGACCCATAACCCTGATCTGGTGCTGGCATGCTACCTCGACCGCGATGGCGCGGTGCTGGGTGCGAAAGCAGGCGCCCGCTACAACGATTTCCGCGACGCTGCGCAATTCGATGACGACACACAAGAGCAATGCCGCCGCGTGAATGCTGGGCTGGTTAAGTATTATCGCCTGATTACCAAGCACGTGCGCGTGGCAGACCCGCAATTGCCGCGCAGCATGGGCGAGGTGATACTGGTGGGCACCATTGGCAGCCCCGTGGACCATTACGGCTGGGCGCTGCTTATTTTCGCCATCAGTATCCTCGCGTTCGCCGCGCTGTGCGGCTGGATCAGCATGTACCTGCGCCGCACTATGCTGCGCCCCATTCGCCAGATCGCCACCACGGCACAACGCGTGTCGCTCTATAAAGATTACTCGCTGCGTGTACGCCCAAGCGCGCTGCGCGATTACCCGCAAGAAATTGAAATGCTCATCGACAGCTTCAACGCCATGCTGACCGAGATCGAGGATCGCGATGCGCGCCTGATGCGCAAAACGGTAGAACTTGAAAAATCACGCGCAGCGGCCGAGGCGGCGAACGTCGCCAAGTCGCAGTTCCTGGCCAATATCAGCCATGAGCTGCGCACGCCGCTCAACGCCATCATCGGCTTCTCGACCATGATGCAGGATAAAAGCTTCGGCGCACCGGATAGTAAAACGCATGAATATTCGCGCGATATCCATGATTCGGGTCGTCATTTGCTCGATGTCATCAACGATATCCTCGACCTGAGCCACGCGGAAGCGGGTAAGCTCTCGGTGCGATTCGAGCAGCTGCAGCTGCCCCGCCTTATCGACAAGGCGCTGAACATCGTGGCGGGCGAGGCGGCTAAACAGGGCATCACCATCATCAAGGATATACCCGACAAGCTGCCCAAGATCGTCGCCGATCGTGTGCGCATGGTGCAGATCCTGCTTAACATCTTCAGCAACGCCATCAAGTTCAGCCATCAGAATGGCGAAGTGAAGGTGCGCGTGCGGGCCGAAGAAGGCCGCAGCGGGGTGAATTACTTCACCATCGACATCGAGGACAGAGGCATTGGCATGGATGCCGAAGAGGTCGCGCAGGCCTTCACCAGCTTTAAGCAGAGCGATGCTGGCCTTAATCGGCGCTATGAGGGCGCGGGCCTAGGGCTGCCGCTGGCCAAGCGCCTGGTAGAGTTGCATCATGGCCGCATTATGTTGGAGAGCAGCAAGGGCGTGGGCACAAAAGTCACGATCCGGCTGGTATCCGATCCCGCGCTGCTTGATTAACCGCTAAACCTGTGCCAGTACTTTGTAAAATACCTATCTGGAGATCCTTCACGTGAAGCAAACGTACCTTGAAACCATCCTCCTGATCGAACGCCTGCACCGTCGCTTCCTCGACGTGGTGAAGAGCGAGCTCGACCGCTTGAAGATGGAAGACATCAACAACGTGCAGACGCTTATCCTTTATAACATCGGCGAGGACCAGCTGACCGTGGGTGAATTGACCAACCGCGGTTACTACCTTGGCACCAACGTCAGCTATAACGTGAAGCACCTCGTATCGAACGGTTATCTGGTGCAGGAAAAAGCCCCCCACGACAAACGCAGCACCCGCGTGCGCCTGTCGGACAAAGGTTTAGAACTCGTGAAAATGCTGGATGCGCTGATCGAGCGCAATGTGAGCGAACTGGATAAACGCAATCCGGGCCTCGCCCAGCTTTCTGAAGCCAATAAGTCCATGCACCAGCTTGAGCGGTTCTGGACGGAATACATGTCCCGCCTTTACTAGAGGTAGTCTATGAAGCGCCTGCTCATCTCCTCGCTGTTTGTGGCCACTGCGGCAGTCGCGGGCGTCATCGGCACATCGTCGGCGCAAGCCCAGGGCGAAAAGATCGTCACCATCGCCACCGGCTCGGAACGCGGCGCGTATTATCCCGCGGGCGGCGCCATCTGTCGCCTCATCAATCGCGGCCGCAAAGAGCATGGCATCCGCTGCTACGCCGAATCGACCGTTGGTTCCATCTACAACATCCACGCGCTGCGCGATGGCGAGAACGACTTCGCCGTGGTGCAATCGGATTGGCAATATAATGCCTACACCGGCAAAGGCGTGTTCGCCGATGGCCCGCCGTTCAAGGATTTGCGCAGCATCATGTCGCTGCACAGCGAAATGTTCACGCTGGCCGCGGCCAAAGGCTCGGGCATCAAAAGCTTTAGCGACCTGAAAGGCAAACGCGTCAATATCGGCGATCGTGGGTCGGGGATGCGCGCCATCATGCAAGAGCTGATGGAAGAAAAAGGCTGGACCAAAAGCTCGTTCAAAGTGGCTTCGGAACTGAAACCGGCGGATGCCGCCAAGGCACTGTGCAACGGAACGCTCGATGCCATTCTGTTCACCGCGGGTCACCCCAACGGCCTCATTCAGGAAGTGACCAAAGATTGTGGCGCGATGCTGGTGCCCGTTGAAGGTGCCGAAGTGGATGCACTCCTGAAAGACAGCCCGTATTATGCGCGCACAGCCATCCCTGGCGGCATGTACCAGAACAACCCGCAGAACACGCCGACCTTCGGCGTGAAAGCGACACTGGTGACGACCGCCGGCGAAGACGAAGAAGCGGTCTACCAGCTCACCAAAGCGGTGTTCGAGAATTTCGACAGCTTCAAGACGCTGCATTTCGTGTTCGCGACGTTGGACAAGGAACGCATGGTGTATTCGGGCCTCACGGCACCGCTGCACCCGGGCGCGATTCGCTACTACCGCGAAGCGGGCCTGCTCGATGAGCGCAGCGAAAAGCTCCGCCCGTCCGCGAAGTAGTCTTCTAAGATCTAGTGATTCCGATTGACCGCGAAGATCGCGGCTTGCACTAGCGCGTCTTTGGCTGCGCTGTCGGGGAAGATGCTGAGTGCATCGAGTGCCTGCTGCGAGAATTCGCCCGCACGCTCCATAGTAGCCGCGATAGCGCCACGTGCGACGATAAGGCGCTTGGCTTCGGCCAGTGCGGCAGCATCCAGGCTTTCGCCTTTTTCCAGCGCTTCTTCCCAGAACTTGCGTTCCGTGGCATCGCCCCGCTGGTAGGCGATCATCACGGGCAACGTCACTTTTCCCTCGCGGAAATCATCGCCGATGGTCTTACCGAGCTCGGCTTCGCTGGATGCATAATCCAACGCATCATCCGCCATTTGGAAGGCCATGCCGAGCGCGTGGCCATAGGTGCGCAACGCTTGCTGATAATTTTTCTTCTCGCTCACGATCGCGCCGATCTCGCAAGCAGCAGCGAATAATGCGCCGGTCTTGGAGGCGATGACTTCTTCGTAAACGGCTTGCGTGATGGCCAGATCATGGCTCACCATCAGCTGCTGCACTTCGCCTTCGGAGATGGTGGCGGAAGCATCAGCAAGAATTTTGAGCACTTCGAGCGAACCGTCGGCCACCATCAGCTGGAAAGCGCGGCTGAACAGGAAGTCGCCGACGAGTACGCTCGGCTGATTGCCGAAAGCGGCATTCGCCGTTTCACGGCCACGGCGCAGGTTGCTCTCGTCGACCACGTCGTCGTGCAGGAGCGTGGCGGTATGAATGAATTCAACGCACGCCGCGAGGTTCACATGACGGTCGCCCTGATAGCCGCATAGCTGCGCCGAAGCGAGGGTGAGGCAGGGGCGCAGGCGCTTACCGCCCGCGGCGATGATGTGGGCGGCCACATCGCTCACCAGTTTAATTTCACTTTGTGACTGCTCGATGATGACGCGATTAACACGCTCAAGATCGGTCGCGATCAGCGTGCGAAGCGCATGAAGATCAGCGGTAGGAGCGGCTTGGCGAGGGGCTGGAGCAGTGTTCATGCGCGTTTTGTAGGGCGCAAAATGCGATCAGGCAAGGATTGGTTTGGGCCCGGAAGCAGTGTTTCCCGCCGCCATTGGCCGCACGAAATGCTGGCTGCCTTGCTGGAACGCGAGGTAGCCTTTCATGCCGGTGGTCTCCATGGCGGTCTCGAACGTGCCGCGCACCTGCTGTTGCAGCTCCACC
>JBEIOT010000014.1:0-15277 GCA_040377415.1 Azospirillum sp.
GCTATTATGCTCACCGACCTGCTGGCCGGCATTGCGATCGGTGTGGTCATCGGTGCGGTGTTCATTCTCATCCAGAACTCGCATTCGGCGATCCTCAAGGTCAGCGACGGCGACAATCATCTCCTTCGCTTCAAGAAAGACCTTTTCTTCCTGCACAAGTACGAGCTGAAACGCGCGCTGGCGTTGCTGCCCCAAGGCAGCTCGGTCCTGCTCGATTTCAGCCGCGTTCACTTCATCGACAAAGACAATGTCGAGATCATCGAGGACTTCCTCGTGAACGCCAAACACCGCGATATTCGTGTCCAGGTTCGCCAGGGCAACGATGGCACGCTTCCCATTCAAACTTTCGAGGCTACCAATGCAACAGCATAAACAACTTCTTTTAGAAAATAAGGCCTGGGCGCAAGACATGGTCGACCGCAACCCGGCCGTGTTCGAAAAAATGAGCCAGGGCCAAAAGCCCAATTTCCTGTGGATCGGCTGTTCCGACAGCCGCGTGGCACCCGATGAAATTTGCCAAACACGCCCCGGCGAAATGTTCATTCACCGCAACGTGGCCAACGTCGTGGTCCACACTGACATGAACCTGCTGAGCGTGCTGCAATATGCGGTTGAAGTGCTCGAGATCAAACACATCATCGTTTGTGGCCATTACGGCTGCGGTGGCATTCACGCAGCCATGGGCAACAAATCCTTCGGCCTCATCGATACCTGGCTGCGCTACATCAAGGACGTATACCGCCTGCATGCCAAGGAACTGGACGCGATTGAGGACGAAACGCAACGCGCCAACCGTTTGGTCGAGCTGAACGTGCGCGAACAGATGTTCAACATTGCAAAATCGACGATTATCCAGAAGAGTTGGAAGAACAACCAGCGTCCCAGTATCCACGGATGGATCTACCGATTGCATGATGGCATTCTTGAAGAGAAATACGACATGGAAGCTGGCGCTGAACTTCCCGCGCCCGTCTACGAATACGAGAACCTGTAAGGTTGGCGCATGAGCCCGCTCGCGCAGGTCATCGTGCGCGGCGAGGTGTTGATCGCCGACGGTCAGGAATATCCCTGCAAAATTGGCCGTGGCGGGCTGAAGGCCGATAAGCGCGAGGGCGACCTCGCCACACCCATTGGCCGTTTTCCCATGCGCTGGTGCTATTATCGGCCCGACAAATGGCCCGCCCCACAGACCTCACTGCCCGTCATGGAAATAACTGCCAACGACGGCTGGTGCGACGATGCCTCGCATAAATTCTATAATCAGCCCGTCACGCTACCGTTCGAGGGCAGCCACGAAAAACTCTGCCGCGACGATGATGTTTACGACCTCGTCATTCCGCTGGGCTATAACGATGACCCGGTGAAAGCCGGGAAGGGCAGCGCCATTTTCATGCACCTGATGCGCCCCGATGGCGTCGGCACCGAGGGCTGCATCGCCCTGAAGCGCGAAGACCTGCTGGCCTTGTTGCCGCGTTTTACGCCCAAAACCGTCGTGGTGATCGAACCTTAAATTTCAACGCCCTGATTGCGCAGCTGGTTATGCTCCAGCAGCCACACCTTGCGGCGGAAACGGCCCACCGTGCTCATATCGTCCTTTTGCTTGTCGCTCAGGCGATCGGCCTCGCGCACATGCGTATCGTCGGGCCGGTCATCGGGCTTCATGCCCGTGTCATAGATGGTGGTCGAACGATGACTACGCGGCAGGCGCAGCACCGCCATTTCCTTGATGATGTTCTTGCCACGGTCCAGCAGCTCCAGCGTGTTCACCACGGTGGGAATAGGGCGGCCTTTGCTGCCGCTGGCAAAGCCCATCATCGTGTCATGGTAGGCATCGAGCTCGTTGCCAAGGAAGCGCCAGCGCCGCAATAGCGGGCCAAAATTCTCCGGATCTTCGCGAAGCACACAAGCCCGCGCCCGCGACAGCTCCACATACTCGTCGAGCGTATCCTGGTATTTATCCAGCGGCATGTCGCTTAAGCCCATGCGCTCGTCGCCATGCTGGATACGGCGATTATGCACCGAAATGAATTGCGCGAACATGGGGTGCTTGGTCATCACCGACATGATGGAATGCATATCGTCGATAGCGCCCAAGCACGCGCCGATCTCAGTGACGATGTTATTGCGCGCCATATTCAGCTGGGTCTGCATGCCGGATTCTTCGCGCGTTACGCGCTCGATGCGTTTGGTCAGGTCGGCCTTGGTATCTTCGTCGGTCGCGCCCTCAAGCTGGCGGTTCAGCTCTTTCACGCTGGTGCGCAGCCAATGCTGCATCGGCGCCATGGTCGGCTTCATGATCTCGCGAATGAGGTGGTGGAAGATGCCATCATGGTCCACCCGCCCGTCGCGCGTCAGCACGCAACGAACCAGCATGATGTGGTCTTCATTGGTGATGTTGTTATGCAGGCTTTTAAATTCCATCGCCACGCGCGTCATCAGGCGGCGCAAATTGTCCTTGGTCGGGTTGCCAAGCAGGTCAATGTCATGCGCCAGGTCGTCCATGCCCATCAGGCGGATCTCGGCGCAAAGCTCTTTGGCCATGGTCGAATTATAAGTTTCCGATAGCTTGAAGCGTTCGGCCTCAAGCAGGATCTTGCCAAGTTTTTCTAACCGCGTCACGGTATGGCCTACGATGACCGCGCCGTTGCTGATGAAATCGCGCTCCTCCTGCGTCCAGGTATTCTTGTTCGAGGTAATGCTGAAAGGCGGTTTGCCCAGCGCGGCGCGCTTTTCGTTGATCTTGGCGAAGGTCTTGTCGAATTGCTCGAGCTCCTGCTCGAGATGCCCGTAGCTGACCTCGAAGCGGATATCCTCTTCCGCCATCTCAAAGAAACGGTCGACGCGGCTCTCCAGCAGCTGCAGGTTACTGCGGTCGCGGTCCTTGTTCGTCACGTAATGCGGCACCAAATAGCCATCGACCAGTTTGTAGTCGCGCTCTACCGCCACGCCACTGATGGGGTCGAGCCGCTGCGAATCGCAGCCGATCACGGTAAAGGGCGGCTCCTCGCGGCGGCTGCGCAGCGGCACATGCTCCGCGCGCTTGCCGGCATAGGCCCAATCCGGAAGGTTGAGATGGTGCGAAGGTTGGCTCATGGCGGTGATATTAGGCATCAAACCGTTAAATAACTATGACAATTGGGTGAAAAATTCAGCGACTGGCTACGGTAAAACCTTGCTTTTTTGCCCGTTTGGCCTAAATCACCGGCATGGACACAGACCTTCGCGCAAAAGGGGCCAACCCCGCGACCACCGCCATTCCCAGCAACCTCGAGGAGGAGATTCTCCGCCTCAAGGGGCAGATGAATGCCGTCATCCTCGCCCATTATTATCAGGAAGACGACCTGCAGGACATCGCCGACATCATCGGCGATTCGCTGGAACTGGCGCGCCGTGCCGCCGAAACCACCGCCGACGTCATCGTGTTCTGCGGTGTCAAATTCATGGCCGAAGGCGCAAAAATTCTGAATCCCACCAAAAAGGTGCTGCTGCCCGACCTGCGCGCCGGTTGCTCGCTGGAAATTTCCTGCCCGCCGCAGCAGTTCCGTGCCTTCCGCGAAAAGCACCCCGATCATATCGCCGTCACCTACATCAACTGTTCGGCGGAAATCAAAGCACTGTCGGACATCATCGTCACCAGCTCCAACGCCGAAGCCATTCTCGCGCAGCTGCCCGCCGACCAGAAAATAATCTTCGCACCCGATAAATTCCTCGGCGGCTACCTCGCCAAAAAGACGGGCCGCGACATGCTGCTGTGGGACGGCTCCTGCATGGTGCATGAGCGTTTCTCGGAACAAGAACTCATCAAACTGAAAGTGGCGCATCCCAAAGCGCACGTCATCGCGCACCCTGAATGCCCCGAAAGCCTGCTGAACCACGCCCACCATGTGGGCAGCACCAGCAGCTTGCTCAAATTCACCGAAACGCACCCGGGCGAACAATTCATCGTACTCACCGAAGCGGGCATCCTGCACCAGATGGAAAAACGCTCGCCCGGCAGCCTGTTCTATCCGGTGCCCAGTGCGCTCGATGGCGGCGCGTGCGTCAGCTGCAACACCTGCCCATTCATGAAAATGAACACCATGGAAAAGCTGTACCTTTGCATGCGCGACCAAACGCCGGAGCTTATCCTGCCGCCGGAACTCATCGTCGCCGCCCGCAAGCCGCTCGATCGCATGCTGGAAATGTCCAAGAACATCGCCCCCAGTGCCATTAAGCAGGGCCATGCGTAGCCTTATCATAGCGCTAGCGGTGCTGCTGGTCGCTACCGGCGGCTGGTTCATCACCTGGCGCAGCATGATGGCGGCCGATGTCGCCACCATCCAGGCCAGCATCAAACATCGCTACGACACCATTAAAGCCGTAAGCCCCCACACCACCTTCAAAGCCGATGATGTCTACGCCACTGGCTTCCCATTCAGCTTCCGTGTGGCTGTTCATCGGCCCACATTGACCCAGATCTGGGGCGGCGAAACCTATGCCATTTCCTTTGAAAAGCTGGAACTTGCCCGTGCGAATGATTCGCGTTTCAAAGTATTGCTGCCGCAAACGTTCGACAGCATGTACGCCAAAGATGGCGCTGCGCCGGAACAATACCGTGTCAGCCTCAACGAAGTTCCGCAAGCATGGCTCGAAGGCACGAACGTCGCCCTCACCAAATACGGCGTACTCCTGCCGCGCAAACTGGTGCTCGATGTAAGCCTGAACGGCCAGACCAAGAAGATCGGTTTCGATTTTCCGCTTGCGTTACCGGTGTCGGCCGAAATTCCGCTCGATGCCAGCCGCCCATTACAGCTATTCGTCGGCATGCTGCGCGAAGCGATGGTGTTCAGTAAACCCTAGCTTCCGGCGCAAAGCTCGGCGCATCCATCCCTGCAATAAGGTGAACGCCCCGCGTACCATGCGTGGCATGGCCCTGCGCGTCGATCCACACCAACGAGTGCTTCAGCCAGTTAGCGTCGTCGCGCGTCGGGAAATCCTCGCGGCTATGCGCGCCACGGCTTTCGGTGCGCAAATAGGCCGCCAGCATGGTGGCGTGGCCCTGCGCCAGCAGGTTCTGGCTTTCCAGCGCATCTACCAGCTCCGTGTTCCATTCCGTTTTGTGGTCGACCAGTGCTAGGCCCGCCGCCTCCTGCTCGATCACCTCTAGCGTTTTCACGCCTTCATCGAGCAACGCGCCGGTGCGGAAGACCGTGGCGTATTGCGTCATCGCCGCCTGCGTGCGCGCCCGCAGGGCATCGGCATGCAAGGTGCCAGTGCTGGCACGTAGCGTTTCTAACCGCGCCACCGAAGCGGCGAGGGCGGTTTGCGGCAGTTCCGCCGTTTTGCCTTTTACGTTAGCGCTGGCCCAATCGCCCGCCTGTTTGCCGAACACCACAAGGTCGAGCAGCGAGTTACAGCCCAGGCGATTCGCGCCGTGGCAGCTGTTGCATGCTGCTTCGCCCACGGCCATGAGGCCCGGTACGATTTCTTCCTGGCCATTCGCCACGCGCAGCACTTGGCTATCGACATTGGTGGGGATACCGCCCATGGAATAATGCACGGTGGGCACCACGGGGATGAGCGTTTTGCGTGGATCAATGCCCATCAGCGTTTCGCACAGCGAGGTGATGTAGGGCAGCTTTTCGGTGAAAATATCTTCCGGCAGATGGCGCAGATCGACCCAGACATGGTCTTTTTCGGGCCCCGCACCGCGGCCTTCGCGGATCTCGGTGATGATGGCGCGCGCGATCACGTCGCGGCTGGCGAGTTCCATGTTCTGCGGTGCGTAGCGCTTCATGAACCGCTCGCCCTCGCCATTGAGCAGATAGCCGCCTTCGCCGCGCGCGCCCTCGGTAATCAGAATGCCGGAGCCTTTGAGGCCCGTGGGGTGGAACTGCACGAATTCCATGTCCTGCAACGGTAGCCCGGCGCGCAGCACCATGGCGTTGCCATCGCCGGTGCACGTGTTCGCGGCCGTGGTGGATTGATAGACCTGCCCATAGCCGCCGGTGGCGAGGATGGTGAGCGGCGCGGCGAAACCATGCACATCGCCGGTGGCGATCTCGAGTGCGGAAACACCGGCACACGAGCCATCGTCACGCATCAGCAGGTCGAGCGCGAAGAATTCGGAAAAGAACGTGATGGGGCGATCGAACGCGCGTTTCAGCATTACGTCCATAATCGCTTGGCCGGTGCGGTCTTCGGCGGCGGCGGCGCGGAAGGCGAGGTCGCGGCCATATTCCACCGTTTGCCCGCCATAGGGGCGCTGGTAAATTTGCCCCTCGGCATCGCGGGTGAAGGGCACGCCCCAATCGGCCAGCTCTTTTACCGCTTCCGGCGCGCGTTCGCACAGGCGGGCGATGGAATCCTGATCGCCCAGCCAGTCGCTGCCGCGCACGGTATCATACATATGCCAGCGCCAGTCATCCACCCCGCGCGTGCCCAGCGCTGCGTTGATGCCACCTTGCGCCGCGGTGGTGTGGCTACGGCGAGGGTCCACCTTGGAAAGCACGGCCACATTCAGCCCACCATCGGCCGCGGCGATGGCCGCGCGCAGGCCAGAACCACCCGAGCCGACGATGATCACGTCGAACTGGTGGTGCTTGATGTCAGGAGAATGCTTGCCCATTGCCGAATAATTAGTGAGTATTGCGGCCCTATGCAACGTCCCTTCGATATCGAACATTTCCTTGTCACCGCGCTCACCGAAGACGTGGGCGAGGGCGACATCACCAGCAACAGCACCATTCCGGCCGATGCGCGTGGTCGTTTCGTCATGCGCGCCCGCGAGAAACTCACTGTTGCTGGGGCCACATTCCTTCCCACGCTATTCGGCCTCATCGACCCAACGGTGAAGGTAACGCTGAACGCCGAAGACGGCACGCAGCTGAACGCGGGCGATGTCATCGCCGTGCTCGAAGGCCCGGCACGCGCGCTGCTTACCGGCGAGCGTACGGCACTGAACCTCGTGCAACAGCTCTCTGGCGTAGCCACCCTGACGCGCCATTATGTGGATGCGGTCGGTGGCGATGCCAAAGTGGTCGATACCCGCAAGACCATTCCCGGCCTGCGCTATTTGCAGAAATACGCCGTGCGCTGCGGCGGTGGCCATAATCACCGCATGGGTCTTTATGATGCCGTGCTGATTAAAGATAACCACATTGCCATGGCGGGTTCCGTCACCGCTGCCATTGAAGCCGCGCGGGCAGGGACGCCCAAAGGCACCAGCATCGAAGTCGAATGCGATACGTTGGCGCAGGTCGAAGAAGCCATCAAAGCCCGCGCCGACATTGTTTTGCTCGATAACATGGACAACCACACCCTGCGCAAAGGCGTGCTGCTCTGCAAAGCGGGTGGTGTCACCAGCGAAGCTTCGGGGAATGTTTCCTTAGAGACCATCGGTGCCATCGCCAAAACGGGCGTCGACATCATCTCCGTCGGCAAGCTCACCCACTCGGCTCGTGCAGTGGATATTGGGCTAGACGATAAGTGATGCCGCGTTTATAACCCTCTGCATGGTATCGGCTTTAGAGAAAAAATGCATTGATCGCGGTCTGAAAATGACTGAGCAGCGCCGCGTGATTGCGCGGGTGCTGAGCGACTCGCATGACCACCCGGATGTAGAGCTGCTGCACAAGCGCGCGCACAAGGTGGATGCCAACATTTCCATCGCCACGGTCTATCGCACGGTGAAGCTGTTCGAGGAATCCAACATCATCGAGCGCCATGATTTCCGCGATGGCCGCGCGCGCTACGAAGAAATGCCCAATCACCACCACGATCACCTCATCAACGTGCAGACGGGCGAAGTGGTGGAGTTCATGAACGAAGAGATCGAAAAGCTGCAAGAGCGCATCGCGCGCGAGCTGGGCTATGAGCTAGTCGACCACCGCCTTGAATTATTCTGCAAGCCCTTGAAAAAATAGGCCGGTTGCGCTGCATACAACCCGCCGAATTCGCTTGCTTTTGAGCCCTTGCCGGGGGACAACTGCGCCACGCAATACAACCCCGTTAGTTGCATGAAATTTGAAGCCGTATTCGAGCCGATCCAGCAGGGCAACCTGACGGTGCGCCTCGCTCAGACCGTTGCGGAGGTCCACGCTGCCCAACGCCTGCGCTACCGCATTTTCTGCGAAGAAATGGGCGGGCAGGCCAACCTTGAAGTGCAGGCGCAAAAACGCGATTTCGATAAGTTCGACGATGTGTGCCACCATTTGCTGGTGCTGGACGAGAACAAAGCCGCCGGCCATCAGGTCGTTGGCACCTACCGTTTGCTCACCCGCGCGCATTCGCAGCAGGTCGGCAGCTTTTACACCGAGACCGAATACGACGTAAGCCCCATCAAAGCCTACGATGGCGAGATCTTGGAGCTTGGTCGCAGCTGTGTGGAACAACCCTACCGCACGCGCCCCGTGCTACAATTGCTGTGGAGCGGCATCGGTTCCTTCATCGCGCAGAATGACGTGAAACTCATGTTCGGTTGCGCCAGCTTCCACGGTGTGAATGTCGCCGAGCACCGCCACGCGCTTTCGTATTTGTACCATTACCATCTGGCGCCGGAGAATATTCGCCCCAAAGCGCTCATCGACCAATACGTGAACATGAACCTGATGCCCAAGGACGAGGTGGTGCCGCGCGCGGCGCTGGTCACGTTGCCGCCGCTCATTAAAGGCTATTTGCGCCTGAACGGGTATGTGGGCGACGGTGCCGTGCTCGATTACGCGTACAACACGTGCGATGTATCCATCGTGGTGCAGACCGACGCCATCAAGGAAAAATACGTGCAGCGTTACGTTACCGAATAACATGAAGCACCCCGACCGCTCACAGTTGCGCGCGATCTGCCGTACCATCATCCTCTTGCTGTGGATCCTTGTGACCCTGCCGTTCGTGACGCTGCTGTGGCTGCTGCGCTTGCAAAAACCGCGTGGGCGACTGGCGTATGTGTTCTTCAAGGGTTCGCTGTATTTCATGGGCGTGCGCCTGAACCATATCGGCAAGCCAAGCAAA
Source organism: Azospirillum sp. (assembly GCA_040377415.1). Classification (GTDB taxonomy): domain Bacteria; phylum Pseudomonadota; class Alphaproteobacteria; order Rickettsiales; family UBA3002; genus QFOX01. The sequence continues at coordinate 8,989 of JBEIOT010000014.1, forward strand.
CTTCGTCCACTCATGGTGGTGGCGAATCACTCCAGCTACCTCGATATTTTCGTCATCGGCGCGCAGTTGCCCATTTCCTTTACGCCCAAACGCGAAATACGCTCGTGGCCGATCATCGGCTGGTTCGCTGTGTTGGCCGATTGCGTGTTCGTCGAGCGCCGCCCGGCTTTTATGGAGGAAGCGCGCGTTGAAATGGCTAAACGCATCAGCGAGGGCCGGGTGCTATGCCTGTTCCCCGAAGGTACGACCAGCAACGGCAAACAGCTGAAACCCTTCAAAAGCGGATTCTTCAGCTTGGCCGAGGATCACCGACTGCCGGTGCAGCCCGCTAGCATCGCCTACACGCATATTGGCACCGAGCGCATTACCGACAACGACCGCGAACTGGTCGCGTGGATCGGCGAGGCGACCTTCTTTATGCATTTCTGGCGGCTGCTCGCCATGCCCGGTGTAAAAGGTACGCTGCGTTGGCACGAGCCCCTGAACCTTGCCGATTTCGCGGATCGCAAAGCCCTCACCAAAGCTGCAGAGACCATCGTCACCGCGGGCGTCATGGCGGACCTGGCATGAGCAACCTCGTCGAGATCCTGCCCGAAACGCATGGCGTGCGCATCGAGCTGAAATACGCCACCGCTGATAACTTCACTGGCAAACCCGTCTACGCGAAAAACGCGCGTTGTTATTTGCACCCTGAAGCCGAAGCTTGCTTGCGCCGCGCCATCGCGCTGGCGGCAGCGCAAGGTTACCAGTTCCTCATCTTCGACGCGTACCGCCCGCCGGAAGCGCAGTGGAAATTGTGGGAGCATACGCCGGACCCGAATTTTCTCGCTGACCCGCGCCGCGGCTCGCCGCATTCGCGCGGCACTGCTATTGATTTGACGCTGTGCCGTGGCGACTGGACGCCGCTCGACATGGGCACCGCGTTCGATGCATTTACGCCACTTTCGCACCATGGCAACCAGCAAGTGCATGCTGAAGCCCAGCGTAACCGCCTGCTTCTGATGGGGATCATGACCACGGCAGGGTGGGATTTCTACCGCAATGAATGGTGGCACTACCAGCTATTCAACAGCCGCCAGTATCCGCTTGTTTCGGATGCCGAATCGGGCTTCGGTGTAATGCCATAACCATTTGCTAAAATGCTAAGCAAAACTCAGGGTTTGTTAAGCCCCGTTTGTTATGGTATAGCTAAGATAACAAACGGCTTCAGGTAGAGGCTCAAAAAGTTCCCAAGTAGGGCTCAAGAAGGATGCTAGAGATGGACGTGTTTTCGACTGCGCTTTCGGGCCTGAACGCTGCAACTTCGCGTATCGCCAATAGCGCCAACAATATCGCCAATGCCCGCACGCCCGATTTTAAGGCGACCGACGCCGTGCAACGCTCGCTGAACGATGGCGGTGTCATCGTGGATATCCGCGAACGCCAACCCTCGCAGGTCGAGACCGCTGACGGCAAGATGCCGAATGTGTCGCTGGAGCAGGAAGTGGTGAACAGCGTGGTCGCGCAGAATGATTACCTTGCCAACATCCGCGTGCTGAAGGTGCAAAAGGAACTGGATAAGTCGCTACTGGACATCCAAGCCTAAGAATTTTTGGTGGAGAGCCAAGAGAAAAGCCGCCCTGTGAGGGGCGGCTTTTTCGTTAGTAGCAATTTCCTTTTTTGCGCTGGCCGGGCGGGCAGTGATAGCGGGTCTCACCGAACGGCGTAGAAACCTTGGTCTGCGCGGGGTTTGATTTTACCGCACAGGCACTGACCAGCCCGCAGCTGAACGCTACCAGCGCCAGCATGGAAATGGCTTGCCGCATGACTAGTAACAAACGCGGCGTGCGCGCTGGCTCGGTCCGCAGAAGGTCTGCGAATCGCCGTGAACGCCCGAGAAATACACGTCTTTGGTCGCGGTCTCGTCGATCTGCACGGATTCGTGAATATTATTCATGGTGTCGCAAGCGGCGAGGGTGCCGACCAACAGGCTGGCGGCTAAAACTGAGCGAAGGATTTTCATAATATCTCCTAGAGGGGTGGGAAAGCGACAGCACCCTACGCCAAAAACTTATAAAAAGGAGATAATGTTCTAAACGGGCTCCACAGCCATGACTTCGGGCACATAGTGCTTCAGCATGTTCTCAATGCCACTTTTCAGCGTGGCGGTGCTGGAAGGGCAGCCGGAGCAGGCGCCATGCATCTCGAGATAGACGATGCCTTCTTTGAACGAGTGGAAAATGATGTCGCCACCATCTTGCGCCACGGCGGGGCGCACGCGGGTTTCCAGTAATTCTTTAATTTGGTCGACGATCTCTTGCTCGTTCTCGCTGTAGTTCGTCTCGGATTTTTCGGCGGTCTTTGGCGCATCATCCAGCATCAGCGGGTTGCCGCTCTGGTAATGCTCCATCATCGTCGTCAGAATTTGCGGCTTGAGGATCTCCCAGCTGGCGATCTCGGTTTTGGTCACGGTGATGAAATCCGAGCCATAAAAGATCGCGCGGATATCGGGCAACACGAATAGGGCCGAGGCGAGGGGCGATTGCGCCGCGTTCTCGCGATCGGTGAAGAACGCCGTTTTACCGCCAAGCACTTCCTGCCCGGGCAGGAATTTCAGCGTATTGGGGTTGGGCGTAGTTTCTGTTTGAATGAACATATCTTTTTTTGTTCCCTGCTCGCGCTCCTGCGCTCCCAATGGAACGCAGCTTTGCTGGCTGATGGCTCGCTCGGTCTGCTGACCTCGCAGGCCATATAGGCAAATCCGCAGCCGCTGGCAAGGTAGTGCTTGCGATACATTCGGTTTCCCCTTAGCACAGGCGCGAAAAGGAAGACCTATGAGCCTGCAGCAGACCATCGAAAAAGCGTGGGAAGACCGCGCCAATATCACCCTGAAGACCACGGGCGACATCCGTGACGCGGTCAATAAGACCCTGGCCGATATCGATGCCGGCAAGCTGCGCGTGGCTGAAAAGGGTGCCAGTGGCTGGCAGGTGAACCAATGGGTGAAACAAGCCATTCTGCTCAGCTTCCGCCTGAACGATAACGTGCTGATGGAAGGCATCAACGGCGCGCCATTCTTCGATAAGGTGCCGCTGAAATTCGAGGGCTGGGGCGAAGAACAGTTCCGCGCCGCAGGCTTCCGCGCCGTTCCCGGCAGCATCGTGCGCCGTGGCAGCTTCGTCGATAGATCGGTGGTGCTGATGCCAAGCTTCATCAATATCGGCGCGTATGTGGGCGAGGGCACCATGGTCGATACCTGGGTGACCATCGGCAGCTGCGCACAAATTGGCAAACACTGCCATATCAGCGGCGGCGTCGGCATCGGCGGCGTGCTTGAGCCCTTGCAGGCCAATCCTGTTATCATCGAGGATAACTGCTTCATCGGCGCGCGTTCCGAAGTCGCCGAAGGCGTCATCATCGAAGAAGGCGCTGTTATTTCCATGGGCGTGTTCCTTGGTGCTTCGACGAAGATCGTCGATCGCGCGACCGGCGAAGTGTTCTATGGCCGTGTTCCGGCGTATTCAGTGGTCGTGCCCGGCACGCTGCCCGGCAAAACGCCGGATGCCCCGCATCTGGCCGCCGCCATCATCGTGAAGCGCGTGGACGAGAAGACTCGTAGCAAAACCAGCATCAACGAACTGCTGCGTGACTAACGACATCACGCAGTTGGCAATGGAGCTCATCCGCTGCCCGAGCGTGACGCCCACCACGGCGGGCGTGTTCGATGTTGTCGAAAAATTCCTGAAACCCGCGGGGTTCAAGGCTGAGCGCATCACCTTCGCCGAAGAAGGCCACGATACGGTCGAGAATCTCTGGATCCGCTACGGCACCGGCACCCCGCATTTCTGCTTCGCCGGCCACACCGATGTGGTGCCGCCGGGTGACCCGTCCTTGTGGACCTCGCCCCCCTTTGCGCCAGAAGTGCGCGATGGCGAGCTTTACGGTCGCGGTGCCGAAGACATGAAAGGCGCCATTGCTTGCTTCATGCTGGCGGCGAAGAATTACGTGACCGCGAATCCGAATTTCAACGGCTCGCTGTCGCTGCTCATCACCATGGATGAAGAAGGCTGGGCCGTGAACGGCACGCGCAAAGTGCTGGAATGGCTGAAAGCACGGAATGAAATCCCGAACCATTGCCTCGTGGGTGAACCCACCAACCCCGATAAACTGGGGCAAATGGTGAAGCATGGCCGCCGTGGCAGCGTTAGCTTCCTCATCGACGTGACCGGCAAACAAGGCCACGTGGCCTATCCCACACTGGCCGATAACCCCGTCACGCGCTTGGTGAACATGCTGCACGCGCTGAAAGCCGAGCCCATCGACGCGGGCAACGAACATTTCCCGCCGACGAATCTTGAAATTAGCTCCATCGATGTTGGCAATCCCACCTACAACGTGATTCCCGCACGCGCCGAAGCGCGCGTGAACGTGCGATTCAACGACATGCACACTAGCGCCGATATCGAAAAATGGGTGCGTGGCAAGATCGCGCCGTTCGGCGAGCCGAAAGTCACCGTGCGCGTCACTGGCGAATCGTTCTTGAACAGCGATGAGAAACTCTCCGCGCTCGTGGTGAACGCCGTGAAGGACATCACCGGCATGGACCCGGTGCTATCGACCACCGGCGGCACCAGCGACGCTCGCTTCATCAAGGATTATTGCCCCGTCATCGAATTCGGCACTACGGGCCGCACCAGCCACATGGTGGATGAGCGCGTCGAAGTGGCCACCTTGCAGGGTTTAGTGCAGATCTATCAGCGGATTATCGAGTCGTATTTTAGATAAAAATGCGTCTATTCTTCGCAATTCATTAACGAGCCGCCTGTAAGATAAGAAAAAACAGGCATCGCATGACCTTACCGCTACGCAGTTTGAGCAACCGCCTTTCCGACTACCAAAAGGTACGTTCAGAAACGGTATCGCTCGTCACCGCGCTCAGCAATTCGCTGAATGGGCTGGGCAGCGTGCAGCCGGGCATCAGCCTCATTTATCCCGCCGAAGGCCTGACGGAAGATAGTCGTCCGTTCACGCGCATTTATTTCATGTCGCCCGCCGAGATCGCCAAGAACTCGCTGAAAGACGAAACCATCACCTCACGTTTGCGCGAGATCGTGGCGAGTACTCCCATCCGCTTCGATGAGCGCAAGAACGAGCAGTTGTTCCTTGATGTCGATAGCGCGGATTATATTGACCTGCAGCGCCGCTTGCTGCCGCTGGTGAGCGCAGCGGGCCAGAATTTCCGCAAGGAATTGTCGGAGCTGATGGACCTGTTCGATGCCTTCACTCAGCCGAGCAATAAAATACCGACCGGCAGCACCTATCATATTCGGGCGGCCTTCGCGAATCGCGAGCTCATCGAAGCGTATCGCACGGCCAACGACCTGCCGATGTTGCCGCCGCCCACGGTGACGGCAGAGGCACGCGAAATGCTGACGCTGCGTGGCGTGTCGCTGCACGGCGTGGGCGATCGCAGCGAACGCATCGAAGTGGCCGCGGCCAGTGGCCTGCTGCACAGCGCCTTGCCCACCAACGCCATGCAATTGCGCCAGACCGCGCAAGGCAGCCAGTATGGCCGCGAGGTGCAGATGATCCTGCACGTGCTGGGCGAAGCCATCGTGCGTAAAGAAATTCCGAACCTGGTGATGGACCATCAGTTCCGCGAGGCATTATCGCGCGTCATTGCCGATGCGCGGCCCATCGGTGCCAGCAACGCGCCGCTCATGCCCGAGCTCGCGCCGCAACTGCCTCAGTAATCCACCTGCATGAAATACAGCGCGTGCGCCGGGGCGGTGGGGCCACCCGCGCGGCGATCTTTGGCTTCAAGCGCTTTGGTCACATCGGCGGGTTGCCATTTGCCATGGCCTACCAGCGCCAGCGTGCCCACCATGTTGCGCACCATGTGATGCAGGAACGATTTGCCCGAAACATTCAGCGTGATGTGTTCGCCCTCGCGCTTCACCGTGAACACGTTCAGCGTGCGATTCGCATGCTTGGCCTGGCAGTCGCTGTCGCGGAAGGTGGTGAAATCATGCGCGCCGAGCAAACGGTTCGCACCTTCCTGCATGGCGGCGACATCCAGATGCTTGCGCACATACCACGCGCGCCATTCATCCAGCGATAAACGCGATTCGCGGTTGATGATCTTGTATTCGTAATGGCGCATCACCGCGCTGGTGCGCGCGTTAAAATCCGGCGCGACTTCTTCCGCTTTCAGCACCGCCACGGGGTGAGGGCGCATCAGTGTGTTCAACCCACGCAGAATGGTGTGGGGCGCGCGCGCTTCGGGGAAATCCACATGCACCACTTGCCC
>JBEIOT010000157.1:0-4805 GCA_040377415.1 Azospirillum sp.
CGGCCGCTGCATGGTCTGCAGGGTTTGGCTTAGCACCACGTAATCATAGCTCTGGTCGGGGTAATGGGCCAAGTCGCTCATCACGTCGCCCTGAATGACGGGAATGCCGCGCGCAATGGCCTGATGCACCAGCAGCTGGTCAATTTCGATGCCGCGCCCATCGACTTTTTTGTGGTCGCGCAGCCAGTGCAACAACTCGCCATTGCCGCACCCGATATCCAGCACGCGCGCACCTTCGCCGATGCGCGAGGCGATGACGGCAAGATCGGGACGCAATGTTTGTTTCATACGAGCCCCCGCGCGATGGCGCAGCCGCCGAGGAAACCGGCGAGCGTGGCGTGGAAGGCGGGCACGTCGAGCAAGAAGGCGTCGTGACCTTTATCGGTAATCACTTCGGTGAAGCTGACGTTGGCGGCCGCCGCGTTCAATGCGCGCACGATGCAGCGGCTTTCTTCCGTTGGGAACAACCAGTCGCTGCTGAAACTGACGACGCAAAAGCGCGTGGGTGTGTTCTTGAAGGCGTTCGTTAGCGCGCCACCGCACTCGGTCTCGAGATCGAAATAATCCATGGCGCGAGTGATGTAGAGATAGCTCGTCGGGTCGAAGCGTTCGATGAAGCTTTTGCCTTGATGATGCAGGTAGGATTCGACCTGAAAATCGACAGCGAAGCCGTAGCCCACGGCTTCTTTGTTCTGCAGACGCCGCCCGAACTTTTGCTGCAGGGCAACTTCGGATAAGTACGTGACGTGGGCGGTCATGCGCGCGACGGCAAGGCCCTTGGCTGGGAAGGTTCCGGCATCCAGATATTTTCCGTCGCTCCAACCCGGATCGGCCATGATGGCTTGGCGACCAATTTCGTGGAAGGCGATGTTCTGTGCCGAGTGACGCGCGGCGGTGCAGACCGGTGCGCAGGCGAACACGCGCTCGGGGTAACGGCGCGCCCATTCGAGCGCGAGCATGCCACCCATCGACCCACCGATGACGGCGAAGAGTTGTTCGATCTCGAGTGCGTCCATCAACAAGGCTTGCGCGCGCACCATATCGGCAATGGTGATGACGGGAAAATCGAGCCCGTAGGGTTTGCCGGTGGCGGGATTGATGGATTTGGGCCCCGTGGAGCCCAGGCACCCGCCGATGATGTTGCTGACGATGAGGAAGTATTTTTCGGTATCGAATAATTTACCGGGTCCCACTAAATCCTCCCACCAGCCGGCTTTGCCGGTGACGGGGTGCGGGCCCACCAAGTATTGATCGCCGGTGAGGCCGTGGCACAGCAAAATGGCGTTGGATCTCTCGGCGTTCAGCGTGCCGTAGGTCTGGTAGGCGAGCGTCAGCGTGTCCATGGTGGCGCCGCAATCGAAGCGGAATGGCGTATCGGGTGTGATGTCGATGAGCTGGCCGACCTCGACCGCTTTCTGGGCGGGTCCGAAATCGAGCCGGGTGCTATAGGGGGCGCTTACCTTCATGTATTTGTTGTAGCGGGCCTTTTGCGACGCGCAAGCCCTGCTTGCATCCCCTGCTCGCCTGCGATAGCACCGTGGGCATGAGCCAGACCCCAGAGGAGACCCTTGAGCAGCACCGTGCGCGCATCGACGCGCTGGACACCCAGCTTATCGCCTTGTTCCAGGAGCGCATCGGTGTGGTGCAGCAGGTGGCGGCGCTGAAGGCCGCGCACTGGCCGGGCAAATGCCATATCCGCTCGGGCCGAGAGGGGCGCATGCATCAGCGCATTTACAAGGCATTCAAGGATTCCCCCTTCCCGGCGGCGGCGGCACTCGCTATCTGGCGGCAGATCATCGGCGCGAGCACGCATGTGGAATCGCCGCTGGTCATTGCAGCGACGAACGCGGAGCAAGCGGCCCAGGCGCGCGAGTATTTCGGTGTGACCGCGCAGGTGAAGCTGTTTTCCAACCTTGCCGAGGCATTGGCCGACAAGCAGCGGACCATTCTGCTGGTAGCGACGAGTGATCTGCCGGTGGTGCGCGCCATCGCACCGAAGATGAAAATTTTTGGCGCCCTGCCCCTGCAGCAAGCCGAGCCCAGCGCGCTGGCACTGGCGGAGCTGACCCCTGAGGAATCGGGCGATGATGTGAGCTATTATTTGCGCGATGGCCGCATTGAAACCAAACCCGGCTTTGCGCCCAACGACCAATGGCTGGGCGCCCACCCGCGCCCCATTACGGAGTAATACGATGACCAAACAACCCACGCCCAAAGCGGGCATCATGAATATTTCGCCGTATGTTGGCGGCAAGAGCAAGGTGGAGGGCGTGAGCCGCATCATCAAGCTGTCGAGCAATGAGAACCCGTGGGGCGCGTCGCCGAAAGCGACGAAAGCTTATGCCGATCTGGCCGGTGAGCTGAACCGTTACCCCGATGGTGGGCATGGCGCATTGCGTGCGGCCATTGGCGAAGTGACGGGCTTTGCGGAGAACGAACTCATTTGCGGTTCGGGTTCGGATGAATTGCTTGGCCTACTGGTGCATGCCTACGCCGGTGAAGGCGATGAAGTACTGTTCACCGAGCACGGATTCTTGATGTATCGCATTTACACGCTGGGTAATGGCGCGACGCCGGTAACGGCGCCGGAGCAGAATTTGACGGCGGATATCGACGCGCTGCTGAAAGCGGTGACGCCGAAAACGCGCATCGTGTTCCTGGCCAACCCGAACAACCCGACCGGCACGGTCATTGCTTTCAGCGAAGTGAAACGCCTGCGCGCGGGTCTGCGTGAGGACATCATTCTTGGGCTTGATGCGGCGTATGCCGAATATCTCGACCATGCGGATTATGATGCGGGCCATAGCCTTGTGGCGGCGGGCACGAACACGGTGGTGTTCCACACCTTCTCGAAGATCTACGGCCTGCCGGGCCTTCGACTTGGCTGGGCGCATGGGCCTGCGGCCATCGTGGATGTGCTGAACCGGGTGCGCAGCCCGTTCAACGTGAACAGCCCTGCCCTTGCAGCGGGCATCGCTGCCATTAAAGACCAAGCGTATGTGAAGCAAATGCGCGAAAAGAATGCGAAAGAACTGGTGCGCGTGAGCGATGCTATTCGTGCGCTGGGCTACAATGTGGTGCCGAGTGTAACGAACTTCATCATGGTGCATTTTGGTGCGAGCGCGAGTGCCGTGAACCAGCATCTGGCATCGCGCGGGCTCATCGTGCGTGAAGTGGGCAATTACGGTCTGCCGGAATTCCTGCGCATTTCCATTGGCACGGAAGAAGAGAACGGCCTGCTCATCGACGCGCTTGCCGAGTACGCCAAAAGCCACGCAGCATGAGTGCAACGCTATCCATCGCGCTGATCGGCGCGGGCCATTTGGGTGGCTCGTTCGCGCTTGCGCTGAAGGAAGCCGGTGCCGATGTGCGCATCACTGCGTATGATACCGACAAGGCCCAAGCCGAACTGCTGCGTGAACGGGGTGGTATCGATGCGATCGCAGGCAGCGTCGCCGATGCAGTGCGCGACCATGATATCGTGATGCTGGCGGTTCCGCTGCGCAGCTATCGCGCGCTTGCTGCGCAAATTGCACCCGTGCTTGGCGCACAGACCATCGTGACCGACCTGGGATCGGTGAAGCATAGTATGGAATATCTGGCGGGCAGCTTGCCCGCTGCGCGGCTGGTGCCAGGCCACCCGATCGCCGGTGGCGAGCGCAGTGGCGCCGCGGCGGCGAGCGGTCAGTTATTCAACAAGCGCTTGTGCATCCTGACGCCGACGGAAGCGACGGATGCGGAAGCGACGAGCACGGTTGAAATGCTGTGGCACCTGACGGGTGCCGATGTGTTGCAAATGCCGGTGGCAGTGCATGATGTTATTTATGCGTATGTTTCGCACCTGCCGCATGCCATCGCGTTCGTGGCGGCGGAGGCATTGTTCGCGGGCGGCGCAAAAGTGGATGCGGGCGATGAGACGTTGCAGAAGTTCCTGCGCATCTCGCGCAGCAACCCGCGCATGTGGACGGATGTTTTCCTGGAGAACCGCGAGGCGCTGTTGCCTGCGCTGGCGACGTATATTGCGCTACTGGAGCATTTTGCGACCGAGCTTGCTTCGGGTGGCGACGACCGATCAACGGATGCGCACGCGGTGGCCACGCGTTTCGTGCCGCGTATCCTGGCGAGCAGTTTGATCTCGAGCGTGTCGTTGTATGAACAGCAATCGGGCATGGACCTGCGGCCATTCGGTGCTGGTGGCATGCGCGATATCGTGGCACCTGCTGCCATTGACCCCGAGAAAGAATTCGAAGCCATGTCGCACAATGCGAAAGCGACCGCGGCAGCGCTGCAAGCGGTCATTCCGTTATTCCGCCAACTTGAGAGCTTGATCGGCGCCGAAGATGAGCCCGCTTTATTCGCGGCGCTTAGCACCATGGCGAACCACGCGCACGCGCTCGTTAGCCCGCGTCAGTAATGAATTTCTGAAGTTCCGCGTGGTCGTGCGCATGCGCGATGAACGCATGGCCATCATGCGTCAGGCCTTGCGGCACATGATCGCCGAACAGGATGGACGTAGCACCAATATCATTGGCGCATTCAAGGTCTACTGCGGTATCGCCGACGAACCAGACGGCTTCGCCCGTTGCGCCGGTGTAAAGTTTTAGCGCAAGAATCGCAGGGTCGCAGCTGGGTTTGTCGCGCGCGGCATCGCCGGCGCCGACCAGCACATCGAAATAATCGCGCCAGCCGAGATGGTCGAGCTCAAGCTTTAGCGTATCGCTTTTTTTGTTAGTGACGACACCCATGAACAGCTTTTTTGCTTTCAGCATTTTCAGGGTTTCTTCGGCGCCAGGCAGCACTTGCAG
>JBEIOT010000149.1:0-5246 GCA_040377415.1 Azospirillum sp.
GGCCACCGTGGCGGCGCTGGCACCGGGACAATCGGGCAGCCTGCAAAGTGGCAGCGTGCTCATTGGCATCGGTGCGCTTGTCGGCCTCGTCATCGTGGGTCGCTGGCTGATTAACCCGATGTTCCGTTTGCTCGCTGCCGCACGGGCGCGCGAAGTGATGACAGCGGCTGCGCTGCTAGTCGTGCTGGGCGCGGCCTACCTGATGGAACTGGGCGGCCTGAGCATGGCGATGGGCGCGTTCGTCGCGGGCGTGCTGCTTTCCGAATCCACCTTCCGCCACCAGCTGGAGGCGGATGTGGAACCGTTCCGCGGGCTGCTGCTGGGCCTCTTCTTCCTTGCCATCGGCATGTCGCTCGACCTTACGGTCATCGGCGCGCAATGGGCGACCATCCTGACCTATGTGGCGCTGTTCATGACCGCCAAAGCGTTCGGCATTTACGCCATCGCCCGCTTCTTTGGCGATGGTAACCGCGATGCGGTGGGCCGCGTGGCCCTGTTCACGCAAGGCGGTGAATTCGCCTTCGTGCTATATGCGGCCGCGCTGAGCGGCGGCTTATTCAGCGCCGAACAAAGCGCCATCTTCACCGCCGTCGTCATCTTCTCGATGGCGCTGACGCCGCTGACCAGCCTGCTCATCCACAAAATGATGCCCGCCGAGGAGCCCGCGATGGACGGGGTGGAAACCGCTGAGGGGCTGGAGGGCAACGTGCTCATCATCGGCTTTGGTCGCTTCGGCCAGGTGGTAAGCCAGCCGCTGCTGGCACGCGGGTTCGACATCTCCATCATTGAAGCCGATGTCGACATGATCCGCTCGGCCAGCGAGTTCGGTTTCAAGGTCTATTACGGCGACGGTACGCGACTGGATGTGCTCAATGCATCGGGCGCGGGCAAGGCCGAAGCCATCATCGTCTGCGTCGATAAGCGCGATGCGGCGGATAAAATCGTGGCGCTGGTGCAAAGCGAGTTCCCACTCACCAAACTGTTCGTGCGTGCGTTCGACCGTGGCCACGCAATGGACCTCATTCGCAAGAACGTGGATGTGCAAGTGCGCGAGATGTTCGAATCGGCCATGCTGTTCGGGGAACTGGCACTGCGCCAGCTGGGCGTGCCCGAGGATGCCGTTACCGAGATCATGGAAGACACGCGCCGCCGCGATGAAGAACGGCTGGAGCTGCAAGTGGCCGGTGATATTCGCTCAGGGCTCGACCTGATGCGCAACAACAGTCCGCGCCCTGCCCCGCTTACTAAGCCACGCAAGCCGGTGCAGACCTTCAACGTGGAAGATGGCGTGGCCGCGCCGTTCAGCCCGTTGCCCTAATATCACGCTTTTCTTTATCATGCCCTGATGATTGCGGTATGCACGCATACGGATACTTGAATCCATCCCCGCCAGTATGGTCCCACAAAATCAATGTTGAGGAGACCCGTTATGAATCGTTTTATGCTCATGGTCACTGTTGCCACCGCCACCATCCTTGGTGCACATAGCAGCTATTCGCAGACCGTGCTTTATACCCCACCCGCCGCTGATGGCGTGGTTGCCACGCCGCTTCCGTTCGGTGAATACCTCGCCTCGCGCATCACCAACAGCGACGCGCAGCAATTCAAAGAATGGCTCGCTGATTCGACCCTACAAGGTGAAGTCGACATCACCAAGGGCTACACCGTGTTCGCCGTGGTCGATTCGGCCTTCGATCCTGCGCAACCGGAACATAGCGCTGAGCACTACATCATCAACAATCGCGTGGGCCTGAAGACCATGCAAGGCAATGCCGATGAGGTGAAAGCCATCAACGGCGATTCCATCACCATTAGCCGCACCGGCAACAGCTACTACGTCGAAGGCAAGCGCGTGAACGGCGTGATCAAATATCCCGATGGCTCGGTCTACCTGATCGGTGGCGCGGTATCGGATACCAACCTCTAATTTCTGCAGCATCCCTGACTTTAAAGCGGCGCTTGAACAGCGCCGCTTTTTTTATCCGGCATCTGAGCGTTTATTGCATCCTTATGCATATGGCGTCCGCCCGCATCGTAACCTGAACTGGGCCTTTCTATGCTGGGGTCAATGCAGCCATGTCTGCATCGTCACATCAAAGAAGGAGATTATCATGCAAACCATTCGTACTATCGCAGCACTGACGTGCTCTGTTGCTCTTCTCGCCGCTTGCGGTGAATCCAAAGGCGATCGCGCCCTCTCGGGTGCAGGTCTCGGCGCAGCCACTGGTGCCGCAGCAGGCGCCATCACTGGCGGCAGCATGGGCCAAGGTGCCCTCATCGGCGGCGCTATCGGTGCAGCCGGCGGTGCATTGACCGACAAAAATGATGTCAACTTCGGCAAACCCGTTTGGCGCTAAGACCAACACCCATAGGAGATTATCATGATTAACTGGGCCATTACTTTCTTCCTGCTCGCCATCGTTGCCGCTGTATTCGGCTTCGGCGGACTGGCCGGAACCTTCGTCAGCATTGCCAAATTCCTGGCCATCCTGTTCGTCGTCCTGTTCGTTGCCAGCCTGATCTACAGTGCAATTACAGGCCGCAGCGCGAACCCGCCGCTGGCGTAGTAGTAGTTTTGCAAAAAGGGCGTCTTTCCAAGGAAAGGCGCCCTTTTTATTGGGCGCTGACGCGCCTGAAGGGGTGCGCAAGCCCACCCCCTTACGCGCACTGCGTGCGCTATCCCCCCTCGCGCGGCGGCTCGCGCTTTGCGCTACGCAAGGGAGGGGCTTCACCTCTTTTTTACTGAGAGCCCCGTTTCGCTCAAAATGGGGTGGATGCTAGGAGTGCGCGCGCGCAAGGAAGGCGCGTAGCGGAAGCTACGTAACTGACTGAGCACGCACACGACGACGCAGACGCGCCGTTTTCAGCGAAACCCCATAAAAAAAGGGCGCTCAATAGCGCCCTTCTTTTGGTGCAAGCAGAACTAGCGGCGTTCGCTGTCGCGCGAAGGTTCGCTGCTGCTGCGCGACGGGTCACGCGGCTGCTGATCCTGCTGGCGCGGCTGTTGTTGCTGCGGTTTGCCGGTAGGGCTGCTCTTGGTACGATCTTGGTTCGTCATGATAACTCTCCTTTGATTGTCGCGACGGGAAATCCGTCGGTACGAACTACATAGGAGGGTGCCCATAAAATCGCCGCACGCGCGACTTATACTCCCATCAAGGAAGTATAAGTCGCGCATATGCGGATGGATTGGGGCGCTTAGCCGAAGATGAAGTCGGCACCCGTGAGGTTCTGGATGGCCGAGACATCGAAGATCTTCACGCCCTGATGGAACACGCCATTGAGCGTGATCTGGATCTGGTTGGCGCCGTTTCCGATACCGGTGATGCCCACAGCCGAAACGTCGATCTTATCGACGCCGTTATAGGTCATGTCCGACACCGTGCCGTAATACTGGTTAAGCGGCGTGCCCGCAGCGAAGCGGAAGATATCGGCATCCTGACCACCGGCCAGCGAATCGTTTCCGGTGCTGAAGATCAGCACGTCGTTGCCTGCGCCACCGTTGAGGAAGTCGTTGCCCGCGTTGCCGTTGAGCGTGTCGTTGCCGAGGCCACCGCTGAGGATGTCGTCGCCACCCAGGCCGTTGATGACATCATTGCCATTGGTGCCGAGGATGTTGTCGGGGCCGTTGGTCGGCGGCGTCATTTCGCCACCACCGCCCGGCAGGGTCGGGTTGCCACCGCCCGCGAACAGGATGTCGCCCTGCGCCAGCGTGCCACCATTGGTGAGGGTGAAGATGGCTTTGCCGTTCACGATGATCTCAAGGCCGTTGCTACCGGTGACCAGGCTGACCTGGTTTGCGCCTGCGCCGAAGCCGGTAACACCCAGTTTCGTGAGGTCGATCTTGTCGATGCCGGTCTGGAAGTCAGCGATGATGGCTTTGTCGGATGCAATGCCCACCGTGGTTTGGTTCCACACGAACATATCCGCACCGCCGTGGCCGAACATGGTCGCTGTCAGCGCTTCGCCAGTGGTGCCGGCTGCGTTGCCGATGAACAGGAAGGTATCGTTGCCGTCGCCACCGAGCATGGTCTTGTTGCCGCCGAATGCTGCGACCAAGGTATCGTTGCCGATGTCGCCGTTGAGCGTATCGTTGCCGCGGTAGCCTTCAATCGAATCGTTACCGGTGCCGCCATTGAGCGAATCGTTGCCGAGACCACCGCCGAGCGTGTCGTTGCCTTCATCGCCATAGAGCGAGAGTGTCGTGCTGCTGGTGAGGTTCGCTGCCGTGATACGGTCGTCGCCGCCGCCACCGTAGACGGTGCTGTTCTGCACCACGGTGATCACATCGTTACCGGCATCGCCGAGAATGTAATCGTTGCCTTGACCGAAGATCGTATCGGCACCGTCGCCACCGTAAACGGTGTTGGAGCCTGCGCCCGAGTAGATCACGTCATCGCCAGCATCGCCCGCAAGCAGGTCGTTGCCGCCATTGCCGTGGATCACGTCGTTCTCGCTGCCACCGTAGATGGTGTCGGCTGCGTCGCCGCCATAGATAAGGTCATTGCCTTGGTCGCCCACCAGCACGTTGCTGCTGTCGGCCAAATTGGTGCTGCTTGTCGCACCGTAGATGGTGTCGTTGCCGAAGCTGCCATAGATGGTGTCGCGGCCAGCGCTGCCGATGAGCACATCGTTACTGCTATCGCCACCGATCAGGTCGTCGCCGCCCAGACCGTTGATAGTGTCGGCGTTGATGGTACCGCTGATGGTATCGTTACCTTCGGTGCCAGTATTGCCACCACCGGGAACGGTCGGCGTGGGGTTGCCACCGCCAGAGAAGATGATGTCGCCCTGTGCCAATGCTGCGCCGCCGATGAGGCTGAACAGGACCGCACCGCCAAGCACGATGTTGATGGTGCCAGGCGTGGTCGAATCGAGGCTGACCTGGTTGGCGCCCGAGCCGAAGCCGGTGACGCCCAGTGCCGTAAGGTCAATTTTATCGGTGCCGCTTTGGAAATCGGTGATGGTGGCACGCGCGCCGCCCGCAGCCACCGTGCTGCTGGCATAGACATACGTATCGGCACCAAGGCCGCCGCTAAGCTCATCGTTACCCAGCGCATCGTAGATCAGGCGATCGTTGCCTGCGCCGCCGTCGAGCGTGTCGTTGCCCAAGCCGCCGGTGATGGTGTCGTTATCGCCTTCGCCGCTCAGCAGGTCGTTGCCGTCGCCGCCAGCGAGTACATCGTTACCGACGCCTGCGTAGACAGTGTCATTGCCTGCGCCGCCGTCGATCGAATCATCGCCAC
>JBEIOT010000034.1:0-11623 GCA_040377415.1 Azospirillum sp.
GCCTGATCGATGCAGACAAGTTCGATTTCGATGGTGCAAAGCGTAACCCCGTCGCGCGTGACGGTCTGAAGCATGTGCATACGAACTTTGCCAAGGCTTAGCAAGCGGGTTTCGATGAGCAAAAGCTCGTCCAGCCGGGCCGGTTTGCGCCAGTCGATCTTGCAGCGGCGCACCACAAAAATGAGGCCGAAATCCTCGCGCAGGAAGTCGCGGCCCGCGCCAATGCGGCGCAGCCACTCGGTGCGCGCCCGCTCACAAAAATTAAGGTAATTGGCATGATAGACAATGCCACCGGCGTCCGTGTCCTCGTAATACACCCGCACCGGCAGGTAGAACGCGTCGTCTTTCACATAGGGGTTCATGGGCATGGTTATTCGTCCAGCAGGCCAAGCTGCTGGGGGGCAACTTTGGGGGCCTTGAGCTTCATGTGGGTGTAGGCGGTGGCGGTGAGCACGCGGCCGCGCGGGGTGCGTTGGATGAAGCCGCACTGCATGAGGAATGGCTCGATGGTCTCTTCAATGGCATCGCGGCCTTCGCTCAGCGCGGCGGCGATGGTTTCGACGCCGACGGGGCCGCCTTGGTAATGCTCGGCGATGAACGACAGGTAGCGGCGGTCGGATGCGTCGAGGCCGAGTTGGTCCACTTCCAAACGCAGCAAGGTCGCGTCGGCTTGCTTGGCGGTCACGGTGTCTTCGCCGGCGGCGTGGGCAAAATCGCGCACGCGCTTGAGCAGGCGCACGGCGATACGCGGCGTGCCGCGGGCGCGCTTGGCAATTTCATTGGCGCCGTCATCGGCGATGGTGACGTTGAGCAATTGCGAGGCACGCAGTACCACGCGCTTGAGCTGTTCGGTATCATAGAAATTCAGTTTCAGCGGAATGCCGAAACGGTCGCGCAATGGGCCGGTGAGCAAGCCAAGGCGCGTGGTGGCACCCACCAGCGTGAACTTCGGCAGGTCGATGCGCACGGTGCGCGCGCTTGGGCCCTCGCCGATGATGAGGTCGAGCTTGTAATCTTCCATCGCGGGGTAGAGCACTTCTTCGACCGCCGCATTCAGGCGATGGATCTCGTCGATGAACAGAACATCGCCCGCCTGCAGGTTGGTGAGGATGGCCGCAAGGTCGCCCGCTTTGGTGAGCAGCGGGCCGGAAGTGGGGCGGAACTGCACGCCCATTTCGCGCGCGATGATCTGCGCCAGAGTGGTCTTACCCAAGCCCGGAGGGCCATAGAGCAGCACATGGTCGAGAGCTTCTTCGCGCTTTTTCGCGGCGCGAATGAACACGTCGAGGTTCTCGATGACCTGCGGCTGGCCGGTGAAGTCGGACAGCGACTGCGGGCGGATGCCCGCTTCCAGCGCGTCGCCATCGGTCTGCTCGGGCGCTAAGGGCGAGGTGCCTTGTTTCATGCTGCCAGCTCCTTGAGGCTGGCGCGGATCAGCGTATCGAGCGACGCGCTCGGTTCAGCCGATTGCACGCGCATCACCACGCTGAACGCGTCGGAGCGGTTATAGCCCAAATGCACCAGCGCCGAGAGCGCATCTTCGACGGCGCTGGGCGTCGTCACCGCTTTGCTTTTTTTCGCCGCGCCATCGGAAGGCGCAGGCATGGCAAAACCAAGCCCGGTCATTTTGCTGGCTTGCGATTTCAGTTCGGTGACGATGCGCTCGCCGAGTTTGGGGCCGATGCCCGACACCGCGGTGAAGGCTTTTTTATCCTGCGCGGCGATGGCGGTAAGAATTTGCTCGGGCGACATCGCGCCCAAAATGGCCAACGCCACTTTCACGCCGACGCCTTGCACGGTGGTGAGGGTGCGGAACCACTGGCGCTCGGCCTCGCTAGCAAAGCCATACAAGTGGATATGGTCTTCGCGCACATGGGTTTCGGTGAGCAGTGCCATCATGCCGCCGCTTTGCGGCAGGGCGGCAAGCGTGCGGCCGCTGGCGAAGACAAGATAGCCCACGCCACCCACATCAAGGATGCAGTGATCCTCGGCGACGCTATCGACCTTGCCAGTAAGTTTGCCAATCATGCGGCGGTTATAATGACTTTAAGGCGCGCGAACAAGCGGCTGTTAGTAGCTGCGCACAGAATTGGCGGTGCAAATGGCCAGTGCCAGCGCGTCGGCGGCGTCGTGCTTGCAGGCGGTGAGGGGTTGGCGGGCGGCGGGCAGCAGCACGCCCACCATTTGGCTGACCTGATGCTTGTCGGCGTTGCCGGTGCCAACGACAGCTTTCTTCACCACTTTGGCCGAGAACTCGGCGACGGGAAGGCCAGCAGCGGCGAGTGTGACCAGCAGCGCACCGCGTGCCTGACCGAGCTTAAGCGTCGACGAGCCATTGGCGGTAACGAAGGTCTCCTCCAGCGCCGAATGGGTGGGCGCATGCTGCGCGATGATGGCGGTAAGCTCGCGATGCAGCACCAACAGGCGTTCGGAAAGGGGTAGGTCTTTTTTGGGTGAAATGGTGCCGCAGCCTAAAAACGAAAGCGACGTGCCGCGCAGTTCGATGACGCCCCAACCAGTGCTGACCAGTCCGGGATCGACCCCTATAATACGCATATTGCCCTCGCGAAGTCAGTAGGCTGAGCCAGCCATGAGCCAGCGAAGCTGCGCGAAGCATCGCACAGTATGTGCGATTTGCGAAGCAACTAAATACTCATGCGGACAGCTTCTCGAGCGTCGCTGCATCGAACTCGGCGTTGCTGTAAACATCCTGCACGTCGTCGTTGTCTTCCAGCGTCTCGATGAAATCCATCAGCTTCTCGGCATCCGCACCGGCGATGGGGGAGGTGGTCTTGGCGACGAACGACAGCTTGGCGCTTTGCGCATCGCCGAATGTTTCAGCCAGCGCATCGCGCACGGGGCCGAAGCTTTCCATGCTGGTGGTGATGGTGTGCACGCCATCGGCAGTTTCACAATTATCAGCACCGGCTTCGATGGCAGCATCGAGCATTTGCTCTTCGCTGATCTTGTCAGCGGGGTATTCGAGGAGACCAACATGCTCGAACATGAAACCAACGGAGCCTTCGGCACCCATGGCCAGATCGGCCTTGTTGAAAATGCTGCGGATATCGGACGCGGTGCGGTTGCGGTTATCGGTCAGCGCGTCGATCAACAGCGCTACGCCGCCGGGGCCATAGCCTTCGTAGCGCACGCTCACATAGTTGTCGGCCTCGCCAGTGCCAGCACCTTTGGCGATAGCGGCTTCGATACGGTCTTTCGGCAGGCCTGCTTGGCGCGCCTTGATGACCACGGTGCGCAGCTTGGCGTTGAAGTTGATATCGGGCTGGCCCGATTTGGCTGCCACGATGATCTCGCGCGCGATCTTGGTGAAGACCTTGGCGCGCTTGGCGTCCTGCGCGCCTTTGCGGCGCATGATGTTCTTGAACTGTGAGTGGCCGGCCATGAGAACT
This sequence comes from Azospirillum sp., assembly GCA_040377415.1. Classification (GTDB taxonomy): domain Bacteria; phylum Pseudomonadota; class Alphaproteobacteria; order Rickettsiales; family UBA3002; genus QFOX01. The sequence goes on from JBEIOT010000034.1 coordinate 3,411, forward strand.
CCTTAAAGAAGTGCGCTGTATACTAAGCCGCGCGGGCCTTGCCAAGGCTCTCGCTTAGCAATTGCGCCACCTGCGTTTGCTGGGTGGGGGTAATGCCCACCCATAACGGCAGGCGCACAAGGCGCTGCGAAAGATCGTCGGTGCGTGCCATGCTGCCATGGGTGCGCGCATAGCGCTTGCCCGCAGGCGAGCTGTGCAGCGGCACATAATGGAACACCGAGTTGGTGCCGCCTGCATTGAGCTGCTTCAGCACCGCGTCGCGGTCGATGCCCGGTGCCAGCAACACATAATACATATGCGCGTTGTGCGTGCACTCGACGGGCACGATGGGGCGGCGCAGCAGACCCTGTTGCTCCAGCGGTGCCATGGCATCGTGGTAATGCTGCCATGCGGCGAGGCGCGTGGCGGTGATGGTTTCTTCCTGTTCCAATTGCGCCCACAGGAACGCCGCGATCAGTTCGCCCGGCAGGAACGAACTGCCGACTTCCTGCCACGTATATTTGTCGACCTGGCCGCGGAAGAAGCGCGAACGGTCGGTGCCTTTTTCGCGGATGATCTCGGCGCGCTCGGCATACGCGGCGGTGTTCACCAGCAGCGCACCGCCTTCGCCGGAAATCACGTTCTTGGTTTCGTGGAAACTGTAGCAACCCAGATCGCCAATGGCACCAAGGGGCTTGCCTTTGTAGGTCGCGCCCACGCCTTGCGCCGCGTCTTCTACCACCATCAGTTTATATTTCTTGGCGATCGCCATGATCGTATCCATTTCGCAGCCAACACCGGCATAATGCACGGGCACGATGGCTTTGGTTTTCGGCGTGATGGCGGCTTCGATCAATGTCTCATCGAGGTTCAGCGTGTCCTCGCGGATATCCACGAACACCGGCTTGGCCCCGCGCAGCACGAACGCATTGGCGGTCGAAACGAAGGTGTAGCTCGGCATGATGATCTCATCACCGGGTTGGATGTCGAGCAATAACGCACTCATTTCCAGCGCAGCGGTGCAGCTGTGGGTCAACAATGCTTTGGGTGCGCCGGTCTGTTGCTCGAGCCACTGGTGGCAGCGTTTGGTGAATGGGCCGTCGCCTGCAAGCATGCAATTGGCATGCGCCTGGCGAATATACTCCAGCTCATGACCCGTGAGGTGCGGCCTGTTGAACGGCAGTCTCATGGATTTTGATAGCGGCGATGCTCGCTGCTGACGCTTTTGAGGTAATCGCGGTATTCACAATTAGGCAGGCCTTCGACCAGCGCATCGAAACGCTCGATGGAAAGGAAGCCGCGCTTCAATGCAGCTTCTTCGGGGCAGCCGATCTTCAGACCCTGACGCCGCTCGACGGTTGCGATATAATTCGATGCTTCTTGCAGTGCGCTGCTGGTCCCCGCATCCAACCACGCAAAACCACGGAACAACCGCTCGACCTGCAAGGTGCCCGCCGCAAGGTAGGCGCGGTTGACGTCAGTGATCTCAAGCTCGCCGCGTGGCGAGGGTTTGAGGTCGCGCGCGATGGCGATGGCCTTGTTGTCGTAGATATAGATGCCCGGAACGGCATAGCTGCTTTTGGGCTGCTTGGGCTTTTCTTCGATGGAGATGGCTTTGCCCGCTGCGTCGAACTCTACCACACCGTAACGCTCGGGGTCGTGCACATGGTAGGCAAACACCGTGGCACCGGTCTTAAAATCTTGCACGGCACGGCCCAGCGCGTTGCTGCCGAAGAAAATATTGTCGCCCAGCATGAGCGTGACCGAGTCGCCGCCAATGAAATCTTCGGCGATGGTGAGCGCCTGCGCAATGCCAGCGGGCTTGGCTTGCTCGCGGTATTCGATGGCGACGCCCCATTGCGAGCCGTCGCCGAGGAGTTGTTCGTAGCGCGGCAGGTCATGCGGCGTCGAGATGAGGCAGATCTCGCGGATGCCTCCGGCGATGAGCACCGTGAGCGGGTAATAGACCATCGGCTTGTCATACACCGCCTGCAGCTGCTTGCTCGCAACCAGCGTCAGCGGATACAAACGCGACCCCGCGCCACCAGCCAGTAAGATACCCTTCATGCCCTGCACTCCATCGTCCAATGGGTGTAGGGTATCCAAGTCTGGTGCGTTAGCCAACCCTCAACATTGGGGAATATCGTGCGCGCAATGGCTTCGTAGCCCGTTTGCTGCCGCACATGCTGGCCGCGGTCCTTCGAGATCAGGAAGCGGGCCACAGGGTTTTGTCCCGCCGCGAAACAGGGGTCACGCGTCAGCACGCGTCCGTCAGGCCTGAGTGCAGATTTTGCTAATGCCATGAAGCCAGCAGCCTGTGCATCATCGAGGTGGTGCAGCACACCAATGCCCAGCACCAGGTCGAACTTTTCCAAACCCGTGGCCTCGGTCTGCTCCAGCAGGCGGCAATGGAAGGTGCCGCGTGCACCGTATCTCTTCTGCGCCGCCTTAATGTATTCCGCGCTCATGTCGTAGCCGACATACGCAATATCCGCCGGCAAATGCGCCAAGATTTCGGCCGTGCCGCAGCCAAGGTCGAGAATGCGCATGCCCGCAAACGGGCGGATATAGCGCGCCACCATTGTGTCGCGGCCGCGCTTGGCACCCATGATGTTCTGCAGCAGATCATAGATCGCCGGATGCGAGAGAATAGCGCGAATGCCGGTGGTGATCTGGCTCATGCGGCGCTCTTGGTCAGGGTGACATCCATGGTCGGCTGCGCGACGGCGGGCAGCATGGCCAGCACACGATCCAGCCGCAACGCCATGCCGAAGCGAACGATGCGAATGAGCAACCCGCCGCGCCGTGCTACGAATGCTGGGTCGCTGGTGATGCGCGCTAATTGCTGCGCAAAGATCTTGGTGTTGAAACGTGCCGCAAGACCCGCCTTGCGCGCCATACGCTTCACCTCGGGCACGGTGATCCAATTGAGGGAGCTCCACGCACCCACCGCGTCATGGGTCGGGAAATTACGGATCTTATCGTGCAGCACGAACAGGGTGATGTCCTTGGTGAACAGGATGGGGATGTTGAAATGCGGCTCGTAGGGGAAAAGATAGTTGGGGCAGAAGAAGCGGTACTGCGCGCCAGGTTTCAGGGCGGCCTTCACGCGTTCGATGACGGCAAGGGGCTCGTCCACATGCTCCATCACATTCACTGAGAACGCGAGATCGAACACGCTATCGCTGACAAAATCTTCCCCGCGCACCGCAGCGATGGTCGGTTTGACGGTCGAATGTTTCAACAGCAACTCCGCCAGTTGCGGGAATTCGCCAAAGCCGCCGCCCACGGGTTCGATGCTGGTCACGGCAAAGCCCTCTTCGGCCAGCCGGCAGCTGAGAAGGAATGTGCCGCCACCGACTTCCAAAATACTTGCGCCGCGCGGTAAGGCGGCGAGGTCATCGGCCATCCATGCGCGCGCGAATGCGGCTTCGGCCGCCACCGTCTCGAACAAGGGCAGCAGTGCATCATCATGTTGCTTCACTGCCTCGCGCATGCGAGCGATGTAGGCTTGCAGCATTACGCGCTGTGCTCCGGTTCGATCACCACGCTCACGAAATATTTTTTGCCGTCCTGCATAAAGTAGGCATTGCGACCTTCGGGCAGGAAGGTCTTACCGCGCAGCAGGTCTATCCATTCGCGGCCGGTGAGGGTGCGCTCAAGATCAAGTTCGTTGGTAGCCATAAATTTTTCCTTTGAATAATAGCTCGCGGGTCCTTGCTGCGGCACACCTGGAGCGCCCGCCAATAATTGATCGGCAACGCCATCAATCATTGAAGCCGCCAGCACATCAAGACGTTGTTGCAAGCTGCGCGCCGTATCGTTTGGGCGAATCGCCAGCGCTTGTTGCAGCACAATGTTGCCACCATCAATGCGGTTATCGACAAGGTGATACGTCACACCCGTTTCTTTGGCGTGTTCCATCAGTGCCCAGTTAACCGGATACACACCGCGCAATTGTGGCAATAAGCTGTAATGCAAATTCACCGTGCCACGGCGAGGCACCTGCAGCATCTGCGGCGGCATGATATGTTTCCAGCTCAGTAGCAGAAAATAATCTGCGTCCAGCTGCGCGATGCGCGCAGCATCGCTCGGGTAGTGCAGCAATGGCAGTGAGTGTGCCGCTGCAGTGGGCGCCAGCGGCGGCCACCAATGTGCGGCGTTCTGCTCGGTGGTGACGGCGGCCACCACAGTGACATCCGTGCGCGCGAGCATGCTGGTCAGTAAGGTGGTGCCGATCTCGTGATCTGCGAAGACGACGAGTTTCATGCACGCACCAGCAGCGTGAATTCATATAGCCCGTAATCGCGCAGCACCGTGACCGTGCCATGTGCGCTGCAATAATCGCTCCACCGCTCGGGGTCGGCGTAATACAGATAGTCACGCTTTTTGTCGGCATCGGCATAGCTGGGCAGGAAGTTGGCGGCGTAACCTTTCGAAACATGCTGCGCCATCGTATCCAGCGTGGATGCGATGTATTTCTCCCACTCCGCGTCGCTGCGCTGCTGGCGCACGTTGAAGATGCCGCTTGCCACGGCGTAGTCGGTCGTCGCGGGTGGTGTGCTGCCGGCCACGAAGGTCGCATTTTTGTGCGCAGCATTTTTCTGTTCTGCAGCGGCGATCATGTCGGCCGAAACATCCAGGCCCGTGTAGCTGAAGTTCGGGTAATGCTGCTGCAAATAATCCAGCATGGCGCCGTAGCCGCAGCCCACATCGGTCAGGGAAAAATCATCGCCCGCGATGATCTTGCTCAACTGTGTGAAGCGCAGGAACTGGCTTTCTTCGCCATTCCAATCCACGCCTTGCGGGGTGATGCCGTGCGTTGCCAGTTTGGCGCTGTAATAATCGGCGACCTCGGCAAGTAGCGTGCTCATGCTGCGCCGCCCTGACGGTAGATATGGCGCACGATGGTGTAGGGCCGGCGTTTGGTTTCGGAGAAGATCTTTGCAAGGTAAATACCGATCACCCCGACGAATGAAATGGTGATGCCACCCAACAACCAGATGGACATGATGACCGAGGTCCAGCCGCTAGGCGGGCGATCATTGGCGACCCAGCCCCACACCAAATAAAGTGCGAATACGAGCGAGATAAGCGTGATGAAGCAGCCGCTGACGAAGATTGCTACTAATGGCGCATTGCTGAACGACACGATGGAATTGACCAGCTGCGCAATTTTAAGACGCAAGGTGTAGGTGGTTTCGCTGGTGCTGTGCTTGGTGATGGTTTGCGGGCATTGCTTGTAACCGGTAATGAGCCACAGGCCGGCGAGGAATATTTCGCGCTCGTCATGCTGCAGCAACGCGTCCACATAGCGCCGCGACATCAGCCGTACTACGGAGAGGTTCTCGGGCAGTTTAAGGCGGGTGACCGCATTGAAAGTTTTGTAGAAAAGCGCGCCACTCGTGCGCTCGAACCAGCCGCCTTTGCGTGACGCTTGAACGCCGTAGACCACATCGCATTGCTCGGCTTGCATTTGCTGCGCAAACGGTGCCAGCCATTCAGGTTCTTCTTCCAGATCCGAATCGAGCAGGAATACCTGCGCGCCGCTAGCATGCTGCAGCCCGGTCATGATCGCCTTGTGGTGGCCGAAATTGCGCGACAGGTCGACGACGACGATATGTGCATCGGCAGCGGAATGCTGCACGGCAAGCTCTAAGCTGTTATCGGGCGAGCCGTCGTTCACGAGCACAATCTCGTAATCCTCGCCCACGTAAGCTTTGGCGGCGGCCGTTGCGCGCGCAACGAATTCGGCCAAATGCGGGGCTGAGCGGTAGAGCGTGGCGACAATGGAGAGCTTCACGGGCGGCCTGTCTTCATGAATGTTGGCGCATCTTGGCCCACATTGAATAGCAAATCAAGAATGCTCACATGCGGCAAAAAATCGCCCCAAAGCTGCGGATAATCCGGATAACCGGCGTAATCGAACCATTCCACGGCAATGCCGCGCTCGGTAAAGGGCGCTTCGTCCAGATAGTCCTTTGCCGCAGGGCCGGAGATGTACGTCGTTGCACCCGCCTGTGCGGCCAGCGCTGCCAGCCGTTCGGATTTGCCGTCGATCAGTGTGTAGTCCCACGAGTTACTTAAAGTAGTCGTGATGCCAAGATGGTCGCAGATCGCTTCGACGAACGCGCGGTTCATCGGCGAAAGATGCGTCCACGCCTGCGCATAGATCGGCTCGATCAGCGCCATGGTCGCAGCAAAATGCGGCGCCTTGCCGTAAGCATGTTGCAGGGCTTTCTTGTGCTGCGCGGCCCACGCCATGCCATCAAGCTCGGTCTCACGAATGGTCTGCTCGTACTTGCCCTTCACCTTCACTGGCACGGTGAGCCACTGCAAACCATCGGGCGTTTTGATCTGGTTGCGGTTACGCCAGTCGCGCCGCGTGTATTGCATGTCATCGAACAGGATGAATTCATCCGCCGCGGCGATCAGGTCAAAATACCCTTTCCACGGAATGTAGTTCGACTGCACGATCGCGATCTTTTTGCTCATGCGGGCGAAACTACTGGGTCCTGCGCGATAGGAAAAGCGTTTTAGCGGCGCTGCGCTAGAACCATGATCTCGTTGGCTTTGCCCCGCATGCGGGCGAGGGCGGTCACGGGGCTCAGGAACACTTTAAGTGTCATTTCAATGGCATTGATAAGCGCCATACTGCCACCCTGACGGCTGCGCGAGGTGGAAGGCATGGGCCGCTTGAGCAGGCGCATCAGGTGGTGGACCACCAGATAAAGATAGGTGCCGCTGTAATCGGTGGCGAGCGTGCTGATCTGCAGGCCGGCGTTGCTCATGCAGGCCTTCAGGCTGCGCGGCACGAAATATTGCAGGTGGATGGGCGGGATCATCCATACCCAGCTTTTGCCCGATAGCTTGCTGTAATAGCTATCGTAGTTGGGGACCAGAATGGCGAGCTTGCCACCGGGCTTCAGCTTGCTGCCCAACGTTCTGGCGAACAGCACCGGATCGCCGACATGCTCGAGCACCGCATAGCAGGTAATGAGATCGAAGCTATCGTTGGGTAGGTCATCGAGGCTTGTGGCGCAGGGAATGCCATGGGTCTCCTGCACGAACTGCGCAGCGACCGGCGAAATATCGAACCCATGCACCCGCGCATAGCCCATATCTTTCAGCGAACGCAGGAACATGCCGGTGGAGCAGCCGATGTCGAGGATATGCGATGCTTTGTCGCGCAACGTATCGCCCGCGACTTTCTCCAGCCACGCTAGGCGGCTGCGGCGATAATAATCATGCGTGATCTGCGGATTGGCTTTGTAATCTTCTGCCATCGTCCAGCCATCGGAGTTGGCGATACTGGATTCATCCGTGCTGTAGATGCGCTTCAGCTCTTCTTCCGACGGCACGGGGCTGACGAAGCTGTGCTTGCACGCGCCACAATCATACAGCTCATAGCCGTCGCACGCATACGCGAAGCGCGAGGCTGACAGGCAAACGGGACACGAAGCATTCATGCGCTGGCCTTTGTCATGCTGTGACCAAAGCGAAGCAGCGAGCGGACATAGCCGCGACGCTGGCGCACCATCGACAGTTTGCTGACTTCGTCGTTCAACGTGCGCAGGCGGTAGTGCGGCACATGCGGGAAGAGATGATGCTCGGCATGGTAGACTTGTTGGGTGCCAAAGAACAGGCGATCCAACACGCCAGGCTTATAGGTATACAAAATACCTTCGCTCTCATCGGGCCAGCGCAAATGGTCGAGGAATCCCTTCGCATTGTGGAACATGGCCGTGAGCGTCACCAGCGGCAGGATCCAGAAGAAGGGGTAAAGCCGCCAGTCGATCAGGGTGAGGCCAATGATGAGGATGAGTTGCACGATGATAATTGCCCGCAGGTCGGCCCGTGCCTGATCGGCAGGGTAAATGAATTCGGGACGCGCACGGCGCTGTACCTTCACGCCCAAAAAACGGCTCAGCAGCTTGAACACATAACTGCCAAACAGCGGCGCGAAGATGTGTTTGATGAAGCTTGCGAAGCTGACATGATCCAGCTGCTGGTCCAGTTTTTCATCCAGCGGCGTCAGCAAATAATGGTGGTGGTCCAGATGCGCGGCCCGGGCGCGGTGAAAGCCGACACCGAACGGTGCCGAGCAAAAATACTGCCCGAAGAAATCATTCATCGCCTTATTGCGGAAAACGAGTTGATGCGATGCCTCGTGCCCCGTTAGCAGCAACCCGTTATGGGACTTGGCGACCAGCACGAACGCTGCAACGCAGGCC
>JBEIOT010000041.1:0-11097 GCA_040377415.1 Azospirillum sp.
GTGGGGCGGCGACCAGGACGATGTCGTCGTCGTGCCCGTGACCACCGGCATGATCCGCTTGTTCGGTCAGAATTTCCTCAGTGCCATCACGGTGCGCGTCGATAGTGTGGCGGCCATTGCCTCGACCGAAAAAGCCATCAACGACCTTATTCTTGCGCGGCATAGGCAGGTCGATTTCTCGACCCGCAACATGGCTTCCTTCATCGACATGGCGAGCGACACTTACAACACCTTCACCTTGTTACTCGGCGCCGTGGCGGCCATTTCATTATTGGTGGGCGGTATCGGTGTCATGAACATCATGCTGGTCAGCGTGACGGAACGCACGCGCGAGATCGGCATCCGCATGGCAACGGGTGCCCGCGTGCGCGACATTATGCTGCAGTTCAACACCGAGGCAGCGGTGGTCTGCACCGTCGGTGGCGTCATGGGGGTCGTGCTTGGCTTAAGTACGGCGCTTGCCCTGCAACTGGCGTCCATCCCCATCGAGATCACGCCGATCCCCGCGATGCTTTCGTTCAGCAGTGCGGTGGCGACCGGCCTGTTATTCGGCATCTGGCCTGCACGCAAAGCCGCCAAGCTCGACCCCGTCGTTGCACTGGCATCGGAGTAATCATGAAACATCTCGCCCTCATTACCGTATTGCTGACCACCGCATGCTCGCTCGCACCGGAGGCGGTGATCCCGACCGAGCGTGTACCGCAACAATGGCGTAATGCCGCCACGCCCACGCAGTCTGCCCCCGTATCACGCTGGAGCGATTATGGCAGTGCCGAGCTTGAGCGTTTGATCGGTCAGGCCTTGGCCAACAACACTGATATCGCCGCCGCGCTGGCGCGAATCCAGCAGGCGCGCGCCAATACGACCATTGCGGGCCAAGGGCTTTACCCCTCGGTCGATGCTAGCGGCACTGCCAGCCAGACGACGACGGACAGCAGCGGCAACCGCGTGACGAGCGACCGCAGCGAGGCAACCTTGTCCATCGCGTATGAGCTCGACCTCTGGCAGCGCAACCGTAACTTGAGCGATGCCGCCGAGTGGGGTGCGCGCGCGACGGTCTATGACCGCGATGCGTTGACCATCCTCATCGCTTCGGAAGTCGGTCGCCTCTACACAGGCATTGTCGCGTTCGACGACCGCATCATCGTGGCTGAGAAGAATCTCACGAACGCGCAGGATGTGCTGCGCATCACCGAGTTGCGATACAAAGAGGGCGCGATCTCCGGCCTCGAGCGCGCCCAGCAACGCACCAGTGTCGCCAATACGCAGGCAGCGATCGCGGCGTTGAAGAACCAGCGTGAACTCTTCTTCAACCAGCTGGCGCTGGTAAGCGGCACCACGCCCGCGCAGTTGCAAGTCGCCACAGGCGATACGCTCGATAAGCTGCAGACCCCGATAGTCAGCGTGGTGGCACCGTGGGACCTGCTGGCACGCCGCCCGGATATTGCGGCGGCGGAAGCGCGCCTGCGTGCGGCGAACAAGGATATCGGCGTGGCCCGTGCGAACGCCTTGCCCAGCCTTTCGCTGGCGCTGAACGGGGGCGTCGTTGGTAATCCTTCGGGCACGCTGCTTGGCTTGGCGGCTTCCTTCTTCGCGCCGATTTTCCAGGGCGGTGCTTTACAGGCCGACATCGATCGCAGCAAAGCCGCGCGCGACGAACAAACGGCGCAATACCAAACCGTGCTGCTCACCGCCTTCCGCGAAGTCGAGGATGCGCTGAACAATCTCGATGCCGCTACGACGCGCCGCGCGGTGCTTGATACCGCGGCACAAGAAGCCCGCAAAGCCGACACCATCGCTTATGCGCGCTTCGATGCCGGCTCGATCGACTATACGACACTCATCCAAACCCAGAACGCGCTTTTGCAGGCAGAAGATAATTACTACTCGGCCATTCAGGCACAGCTTGCCGCGCATATCGATCTGGTGCGCGCGTTGGGCGGCACGACGGGAACTGATTCGGCGAGGGATGCGGCAATAGTGGCAGAACCGGCCACGGGTTCGGGTTCTCAGTCGCGCTGAATATCGAACCACGAAATGTTGGCTGTGGAAGTGACTATTTAGCCGAACTGCTCTCAGTATGCCACATCAATGCTCTATTTTCCTATCACTCCTTGGCGAACTCTGCCAGATTCGCCATTAATTCATCCGTGTCTGGGAAAAGATTCTTCTTTCGTAGCTTCTCCGTAATCTCCCTAGGATTAAACTGTTCCTGCAGCTCTTCAATCCGACCACGGATCCACTCCAACATCTGTCCATATTCTAAAGTATTATCTGAGGTGTCAGACAAAGAGTGCATCAGATTCTGCAGGGTTTTTAGCTGCTCTGTCTTGTCTGCCAGTTTCATCACAAACGCTTTACGATCTTCTTCACGTTGCCGGATTTCTTCTTCAATGCCCCGGCGCTCCTGTTGGCGTTCCCAATCGCGATGCCACTCCTCACGTTCCTCCCGTCGAGCTTTTACACCAGCGAGATAGGCTACTACGCCGATAATTACCTTATCGAGCAGATCCTCGACCTTCTGTGTTTTGCCATCTTTCCAGGAGCGCCGAGCCCCGGTAACGTATTCGTTAGTGATCTCGAATCCCAGTTCACCAGTCCGAATGTAATCATATTCTGGATAGGCCCGTTCAGAGCTAAAGAAATAGTCCATATTGCTCAGACGCTTCTTCAGTTGCGCTTCCTTAACAAGCTCTTCCGGCGTTGGAATATGCTTACGGCGTTCGATACGCTCAACGAGGCGGTAAGTAAGTAGATCTTTGTCTTTGGAAACCTGCATTGCAGTGCCCTTTGCTTCCAGCTTAAGCCCCTGAGCCGAAATACCATGAGCCAGTCGATTCAGAATCGCGATGGCCCGTTCAATACTGTCCAGACCAATATCGGCGCCGCAGTGACCCTGACCGTTGGCATACATAGCTTCAGCATTCTTGCCGTGTTTCTTTCGAAGGGCGTTGGCGGTAGCTTTTATTGTGGGATGTAAGTGGGTAGCATCAGTAGCCTCACTGGTCTTCGAAAGGGTCTCGCGCACCTGTTTCTGGGCTTCAACTATCTGCGGGCTGGGCTTATAGAGCTGCCCTTGGATCTGAATTGAATCTAACCTTGAGTCTGATTCAGCAGGTAGCGAAGGTTGGGAAACCTTTTTACCGGCCGCTTTCTTTGCCCAATATCCAAGCGGCGGTGTTGGGATGTTGTGTTTCACGCAGATCTTTCGCAGTGCGACATCCGAAATCTCGAAATCGGCAGCAGCCTTGGTCATCGGTTTTGACCAGACAAGATCGTATAGTGCCTGCCGTGTGATCAGATGTGCCATGCTAACTTTATAGCCTAAGGAATCCGCCTCATCACTTTTTAATTGCCGCAGGTGGTCACCAGTTAAGCCTATGTGCTCAGCAAACTGCCTAGCGTTACTGCTTGAATTTAAGCAGCCGTAGCCCGTTGAACACTACAATGAGGCTCGCACCAAGATCGGCGAATACGGCCATCCATAAGGTCGCCATACCTGCTAGGTTAAGGCCGAGGAATACTGCTTTGATGCCAACTGCTAAGATGATATTCTGTTTCAGTACCGTTCCTGTCTTGCGGCTCAATCCGATGAAGAGTGAAAGGCGACGCAGGTCATCTTCCATCAGCGCCACGTCGGCCGTTTCCAGAGCAGTGTCCGTACCGGCCGCACCCATCGCAAAACCGATGGATGATTTGGCAAGCGCGGGTGCATCGTTCACGCCGTCGCCCACCATGCCGACCACTTTATATTGCTCCTTGAGCTGGCCGATAACGGTTAATTTGTCCTCTGGCAGCATATTGCCACGCACGTCCTCAATACCGACCTTGGCCGCAATCGCATTGGCGGTGTTCTGGTTATCACCGGTCAGAATGACGCAGTGGATGCCCATCTTCTGCAACTCTGCAATTGCCTCCACGCTCGATTCGCGAATCACATCCGCGACCGCGATCACGCAGAGCGGTTCGCTTTCGCTGGCCAGCGTCACCACGGTCTTGCCTTCTTTCTCCAGCCGTTCCAGCACCGTTTCCAGTTGCGGCCCGCAGAGTTTGAGTTCCTCGATCAGACGATGATTGCCGACATAATAACGCGCGCCGTCGATGATGCCTTTCACCCCCCGCCCGGTGATGGCTTCGAACTCGTTCACCTTCAGCAATTCGCCTTTCCAATGGGTCACGATGGCGTGGGCCACCGGGTGCTCGGAATGGGAATCAAGGCTGGCCGCGATTTGCAGTGCTTGCTCTTGCGGCATGGCTGCCATGATCGTGGTGTCGGTGACTTGCGGCCTCCCCAGGGTCAGTGTGCCGGTTTTATCCAGCGCCAAAGCTTTCAGCTTGCGGCCTTCTTCGAGATACGCGCCGCCCTTGATGAGGATGCCCCGCCGTGCGGCAGCGGCCAACCCACTGACAATCGTGACCGGCGTGGAAATGACTAGCGCGCAGGGACAGGCGATCACTAGCATGACAAGCGCTTTGTAAAGCCACGGCATGAAATCCTCGCCAAAGGCTAGTGGCGGCACCACGGCCAGCAGGATGGCAATGAGAAAGATCGCAGGCGTATAATAGCGGGAAAACTGATCGACGAAGCGCTGCGTCGGCGCACGTTCGCTTTGCGCCTCCTGCACCGTGCGGATGATGCGCGCCAGCGTGGTATTGCCTTTATTCGCCGTCACTTCAAACTCGAACGAGCCACGCTCATTGATGGTGCCGGCAAATACCGGGTCGCCGATGTTCTTCTCCACGGGCATGCTTTCGCCGGTTATAGGTGCCTGGTTGACGGAGGAACTGCCTTCGACAATGGTCCCATCCAGCGGGATGCGTTCCCCCGGCTTCACGCGCACGATCATTTTCAACGTGACTTCGGAGACCGCCATTTGCTTCCAGCCTTCTGCGGTTCTGACAGTGGCGGTTTCCGGCGTCATTTCCATTAGGCTGCGGATCGCATTGCGCGCCCGGTCGAGCGAATAGGCTTCGATCAGCTCGGCCAGGGCGAACAGGAAGGCGACCATGGCCGCTTCTGGCCATTCACCGATGAACAAGGCACCGGTAATGGCGACCAGCATCAGCGCATTGATGTTGAGGGTGAAGGTTTTGATGGCAAGCCAGCCCTTTTTCGCAGTTTCCATACCGCCGGTGACGATGGCCAAGGCAGCCAATCCCATGACCATCACGGATTGGTCATCGGCGCCCAACCAGTTTGCGGCTTCGGCTCCCACCGCACCAATACCCGAGATCCCTACCAGGATTTTTGTCCGCAGGGCCGCAGAAGATGCTTTCTTTTCCGCTTCAGGTTTCACAGTGTCGCCTTTGCGAATCGGGTCGAGATCCAACTCCTCAATGGCGGCGAATATGGTATCGTCGGTGGCAAGCGTATGCCGTACCGTTAACTCGCGCTGCATTAGGTTGAAACGCAGATCCTCAATGCCCGCCATACTATCCAGCTTGTTGCGCAGCATCTTTTCTTCCGTGGGGCAATCCATTTTCTGGATGACATAAACCTGTTCGGTGGATGGTGCTTTTTCGCTCGCCATAACAGAAGATCCTTATTCTTTTTGGATGGGGTGAGGTGTCACCTCGACTTGAAAATTGGTATGCTCAATTCCATGCGATTTGGCCACCGCCTGTGCTTTATCCAAAAGGTCCGAGGGATTGGCATCGGGCCGAATAAAAAGATGGGCCGTGACGTTGTTGCTGCCACTGGTGATCGCCCATACATGCACATCATGGACCTCTACTGTGCCCGCAAGAGCTGCCAGTTCACTGTGGAGCTTTTTCGTATCCAAACCAAGCGGTACACCTTCCAGCAGGATGTTAAGGCTTTCGCTGAGCAGCTTCCATGTGCGCGGCAGTACCCATAGCCCGATCAACACGGCAAGGATAGGGTCCACTTGCCACCAGCCAGTATATTTGATGATGAGCGCTGCCATGATGACACCGACCGAACCGATCATATCAGCAAAGACCTCCATATAAGCCGCGCGCATGTTCAGGCTGTCGCCACTACCCCTGAGCATGCGCATGCTGATGAGGTTTACGATCAGTCCGATGCCAGCAATGACCAGCATGCCGGTCGAGGCGATCTCCGGCGGATCCTGGAAACGCCGCCACGCCTCGTACATGATATAGAACGCGACGATGAACAGGATAGCTGCGTTGAGGGCAGCGGCCAGGATCTCAAGGCGACGATAACCGAAAGTGCGCCGCAGGTCGGCCGGTCGGTTGCCGATCTTTATGGCGATGAGAGCTATAATCAATGCCATCACGTCGGTCATCATATGGGCCGCATCCGACAGGAGCGCCAAGCTGCCGGTCAGGATGCCACCGATGACTTCGGCGATGAGAAACCCTCCCGTCAGGAAAAGGGCAATCGTCAGGCGCTTACTATTGCTTGTCCCTGCGGGGGAGTAGTCGTGGCCCATGATGGATTCTTATGCTGTCAATAATTGTCGTTTTTTTAGGACTCTTACGCTGCTGGCAGCAATGCCGATGAGTAGGAGGCCGGCGACAAGAAGCAACAAGTGCTCACGATGTCCAGTCATGCTGCGGAACCCAATATGTTCGTAAAGCAGGATTACGCACACCGTTGATAAAGCACTGGCGATGGTTGCGTAACCCTTGACCAGGGCGCGCTTGGTACTGAACGGTATACCAGCGGTGGCATCGCGGAAACGACTTAGCTGCGGGATCCAACGCGGGGTCTGCTGGCAATAGGCGTCATAGGCGTTACCAAATTGGTTTCGCAAATACGCTTCTTCCGCAAGAATGATGCATTGGTAGATGAAGAGGTATGAACCGATGCCCAATAGAATGACCATGGGATCTCCGTGCATGATGAATACGCCGGAATAGATAAACATGTTGCCTACATAAAGTGGGTTTCGGCAAAGTTTGAACATCGCGTTCTCGATAAGACGGTCAGCATAGACCAACTTATTTACCCCTCCGAGCCGGATTGGGGTGTAACCCAGCACCATGCTGCGTATACCAAGACCTGCCAGCACGATTAGCAGGGCCACTACATCCTTGATGTTTTCGTAATACAAGCTACCGAATAAATGGGTGGGCGGCACTGCGATCAAAAACAAAAGAACGATGATGAGGGGGAATAGCTTATTGCGATAACGAAAGAGAAAATTCCCCAAAACTACCATGGACTGCTTCATTGATGTATTCTCCGTAAGACTTATTAAATGTTGAAAAGGGATTAAATTATTCACCCACTTCACGGCCAAGGTTGAAACGATGATATAAGGCCGGCAATACGAACAAGGTCAGCGCGGTAGCCACCATTAGGCCGCCGATGACAACCATCGCCAACGGACGCTGCACTTCGGCTCCCGCACCCGTGGAGATGGCCATCGGCACATAGCCCAGCGAGGGCACGATGGTCGCCATCAGCATGGGACGCAGCTTGCTTAATGCGCCTTCGCGTACCGCCTGTTCGTGCGGCAGGCCTGCCAGCACATGCTGATTGATGCTGTTAATCATCACCAACCCGTTCAGCACCGAAATACCGGACAGGGCAATGAAGCCGACCGCTGCCGACACCGAGAAGGGCATGCCGAACAGGAACAGGGTGAATACACCGCCGATCACGGCAAGCGGGATGCCGCTGAACACTAGCAAGGCCTGCTTAACCGAATTGAGCGCGCTGAACAGCAGCAAGAAGATCATGAAGAAGCAGGCGGGCACCACCACGGCTAAACGTTTGCTCGCCGCTTTCAGGTTTTCGAACTGCCCGCCCCATTCCAGCCAGTAGCCGGGTGGGATCTTCACCGAGTCGGAAATGGATTGCTGGGCTTCTGTCACGAACGAACCGATGTCGCGGCCCCGTACGTTGGCCTGCACGACGATGCGACGCTTGCCATTCTCGCGACTGATCTGGTTGATGCCTTCCGCAAGCTCAAGACTGGCCAGTTCTTTTAGCGGCACATACTCGGGTCTGCTGTGGTCACCATCGGTATCGCTGTCGGGTAGAATGACCGGAAGGTTCTCAAGAACGGTCATGTCCTGTCGCATCGTGTCGGGCAGGCGCACCATGATGTCGAAGCGGCGGTCACCCTCGAAGATAAGCCCCGCTTCGCGTCCGCCGATGGCAATGGAGATAACATCCAGCACATCACTGACATTAAGTCCGTAACGCGCGATCGCTTCCTTGCGAAGTTTCACTTCCAGCATAGGCAGTCCATCGGTCTGCTCGACTTTTACATCGGCCGCGCCTTCGGTCTTTTTCAGTATGCCAGCGATGCGGTTTGCCGTTGCGGTCATGGCCGGGAAATCATCGCCATAGACTTTCACCGCCACGTCGCCACGCACACCGGAGATAAGCTCGTTAAAGCGCATCTGGATGGGCTGGGTGAACTCGTAGTTGTTGCCCGGTACTCCGGCGACAGCTTTTTCTAGCTGCTCGATAAGTTCGGCCTTTGGCAGATCGGGATCCGGCCATTCTTCGATGGGTTTGAGAATCACGAACGTATCGGATGCGCTAGGCGGCATGGGGTCTGCAGCCATTTCAGCCGTGCCGGTTTTCGAGAAGACAAACGCGACTTCTTTAAACTTGCTGACAGCCCGCTCGACAGCAAACTGCATTTCCTGTGATTCGGTGATGCCCGTGCTGGGAATCCTTAACGCCTGCATGGCGATGTCTTTTTCATCGAGGGTGGGAATGAACTCACGCCCCATGAACGTGAACACGATGCCCGCCGCGATGAGACCAGCGACTGCGATGCCTGCTACTTGGAATGGATGAGCAAGCGCACGTGTCAAACCTTTGCCGTAGCCAGATGTCGCCTTCATCATCATGCGGCTTTCCTTTTCGCTGATGCGGCCTTTGACGAAGATGGCGATCATGGCGGGAACGAAAGTCAGCGACAGCACCAACGCCGAAGCCAGAGCGATGATAACCGTGATGGCCATCGGTGAGAACATCTTGCCCTCGACCCCGGTGAAGGTGAGCATGGGTACATACACCAGGATGATGATGATCTGCCCGTACACGGTGGGCCGCACCATTTCCTGCGCGGCATGCATTACTTCGCCCAGCCGCTCATTTAAGTTCAGCGTACGTCCAAGATGATGCTGTTTCTCGGCTAGTCGCTTCAGGCAATTCTCGGTGATGATGATGGCTCCATCGACGATCAGGCCGAAATCCAATGCGCCCAGACTCATCAGGTTGCCGCTGATACCGCCCTTCACCATGCCGATGGCGGTCATCAACATGGAGATCGGGATGACCAGCGCAGTGATAAGCGCCGCGCGGATATTGCCGAGCATGAAGAACAGCACGACGATGACTAGTAGCGCGCCTTCGGTCAGGTTCTTCTGCACCGTGGAGATGGTAGCATCGACCAGCTTGGTACGGTTCAGCACCGTTTTTGCATGGATACCCGCAGGCAGGGACTTATTGATTTCCTTTATCTTGGTATCGACCGCATCGGATACGATACGGCTGTTCGCGCCAATGAGCATGAGGGCCGTGCCGACAACGACTTCCTCGCCGTTCTCCGATGCGCTACCCGTGCGTAGTTCTTTACCAATGCCGACCTGTGCCACATCGCGCAGGTAAATAGGAATGCCGTTGCGTGTTGCCAGCACGATCTCGCCAAGCTGCTCGGGTGCGGTAATACGGCCATCGGCCCGCACAACATAGGATTCACCCTGCTGTTCGATGTACCCGGCACCGATGCTGTGGTTGTTCTGCTCGATCGCTTCGATGACCTCCGCGAACGAAAGACCCAGCGAGACCAGTTTATCGGGGTTGGGCTGCACATGGTATTGCTTCACATACCCGCCGATGGCATCGACCCCGGCCACCCCGGTGACGCCTTTGATCTGCGGGCGAATGATCCAGTCCTGTACGGTGCGTAAGTACGAAGCTTGCTCGAAACCACTGGCCAGTTTCTGACCTTCGGGAGTCAGGTAGCTACCATCGCCCTGCCAGCCCGGCTTGCCATCATCGACGGTTTTCTTGCCTTCCGGGCTGAACTCGACCGTCCACATGTAGATTTCACCAAGACCCGTGGAGATAGCGCCCATCACTGGCTCAACACCATCAGGGAGACTTTCCTTCGCCTGCGCCAATCGCTCACTCACCTGCTGGCGGGCAAAATACACATCCACCTTGTCATCGAACACCGCAGTGACTTGTGAGAACGCATTGCGGGAAAGGGAGCGAGTACTTTGCAGGCCGGGGATTCCCGCTAACGCAGTCTCGACCGGGAATGTCACCTGCTTCTCCACTTCGTTCACCGACAGGGCGGGGGCAAGCGTATTGATCTGCACCTGGTTGTTGGTGATGTCGGGGACCGCATCAATCGGCAGGTTGCCGAGTGAGTAGAGGCCCACCGCCGAAATGGCGGCGGTCAGCAGCGCGATCAGGAACCGATGATGGATCGAGAATTGAAGGATGGAGCGGAACATGGCGTTATCCTCTAATCTTCGTGTTCAGCGCTGGCTTTGCCGATGTCGGCCTTCACCACGAAACTGTTTTTGGTCACGACTTCCATGCCTGCGTCCAGCCCACCCGTAATTTCAGTGAACTGTGCATCGCTAGTGCCGATCGTGACCGGCGCGGCGGTGTAGTTATCGCCCGTTTTCACGAACACGACCTTCTCACCCTCCATGGTTTGAATGGCCGCTGTCGGCACAGCCAGCGACACTTCCTGCTGAGAAAGCACCACATCAACCCGCACTGTCATACCGGAGCGCCAGAGGCCCGCAGCATTATCGATCACGGCCCGTGCGCTGACGGTCTGACTTTGAGAATCCGTTGTCGGCAGGATGGCTTGAATGGTGCTTTCACCCGTTAATTTACCGTCCAGCGTCGAAACCACGACTTTCTGGCCTTGGCTGATCTGCCCCGCGTCATTAGCGAACACGAAGAACTCCGCCCACAGGTCGCCGAGGTTGGCCACCACGAAGATGGGTGTTTCGTCGGTTTCATCGCCGACGCTGATGTTGCGGTTGAGGACGATACCATCTAGCGGGGATGGTACGGCATAGGTTTGCAGACTATCGTTGCTTTCCACGGTCGCCAGCTTCTCGCCACGTTTTACGGGGTCGCCAACTTGCTTGAACACGCCCCGTACCACGCCAGCA
>JBEIOT010000087.1:0-7998 GCA_040377415.1 Azospirillum sp.
GCTCGACCCCGTCGCCGTCAAGGTCAACGGCCTTATTCCAGGCGGCGGGATTACCGTTTTGTGCGGGCACGATGAGATTGGGCATCAATGTGCCAATCACTGCATCGCTTTCGATCTTCTTGGCGGTGTTGATGGTGAGGATGCCGCAGTTCTTATCGCTTAGCAGTTGCACCAACACCTCCGGTGCCAGCTTCATCACCTGTTCAGGCGAAAGCTTTTCAACCAAAAATGGCGGATAAAGCTTGCGGATCTGCTCCGACGTCAGCTTCTCTGCCGTTTGGATGGATGTATTTTGCGGTGCGGTGTCATTGGTCATGCTGTCACCCTAGACCAAGTTTGTTAAACTTTTATGAATGATCGGTGGATTTTGCGTTAACTACGCAGGAATACGTCGGTGCCCGCCTCGTCGCGGTACGCATTCAGAGCAAAATCAATACGTTGCTGCATAGTCCAGCCTTCAACATTTTCTTCCATATCGACCCGTTCGGTGCGGCTGAGCAGCCCGCGGCGGTTGGCAATTTGGATGGCAATGCCCGGACGGGCGTTGGCTTCTAGCACCATGGGGCCCTTGGTTTTGTCGAGCACGATGTCGACGCCGACATAGCCGAGCTTGGTGATCTCGTAGAATTTCGCAGCCATCTCGAGCAGGTAGGGCCAGCGCGGAATCTGGCGGCCTTCCAATGGTTTCAGCGTCTCGGGATGTTCGTTGATGAAGTGGCGGCCCTGCACGCCGTACATCGTCACGCCGTCATGCATGCGAATGCCGACGCCGATGCCGCCTTTGTGCAAATTCGCTTTGCCATCGCTGCGGCGCGTGGGCAGGCGCAGCATCGCCATCACCGGCACCCCTTTGTAGACGATGATGCGAATATCCGGCACGCCCTGATAGGTAATTTCCTGGAAGATCGGATCGAACTGCACGGCGTATTCGATGATGGCGCGATCTTGTTTGCCCTGCATCGAGTACATGCCGCCGAGCACGTTGGTCATGTGGTATTGCATGTCGCCGGCGCTCACCAGTTCGCCATTGGCTTTCTGGAAGCTCGAGCCGATCACGTTCTGGATGACAAGGATGCCTCCACCGCCGGAGCCGCGGCAGGGTTTCACCACGAAATGTTTGTGCGGTGCCGCAAGCTCGGCCACCTTGCCCGCCTGGTTGATGAATTCGACCACGCCATAAAGTTCCGGCACCTGGATGCCCGCATCGAGCGCGAGTTTCTTCGTCAGCAATTTATCGTCGACCAGCGGATAATAACGGCGGCGATTGTTGGGCGAAATGTAATCGCGGTTGCGGGCGTTGATGCCCATGATCTTGTAGCGGCCCAACCCCTCGCGCATGTCGGAAAACAGCATGGTGCTACTCCGCCGGTGGTGGGTTCAGCTTCTTAGCCGCTTCGCGCGCCTCAAGATCACGCAGCGATTTTTGCAAGCTGCGGAAGCGCACATACTCGGTCAACTTGTAGTGGTTGTAGCGGCCAAGCAGCATGCACAGCGCCAGAATGACCAGCAGCAATTCCGGGAAGGCGAAGAACAGGTGGCCCATCACTTCGTTGTTCATGGCGAAGAACGCAACGATCGCAGCCAGCATGCTGCTGACGCCCACGGTGAGTGCTTCCTTGCTGCCATATTCTTCCCACATCAGCGTCATGCGTTCGATGGTCATGGTGAGGATGACGATGGGGAACAGCGAGATGGAAAGACCGATGACCATGCCCGCTTTGTTGGTGAGCATCGCCAGCAGCGAGAGCACCATCACCACGACGGTGAGCACGGCGGCAAGTCGCGGTACCAAGAGGAGTTTGAGATGATCGAAGTAGTTGCGGATGAATAATCCAAGGCCGACGACGAGCATGAATAACAGCACGCCTGCGATAAGGCCTGTCTCGCGGAAGGCAAGCGCGACCAGTACGGGCATGAAGGTACCGAAAGTTTTCACGCCGATGACCTGACGCAGGAACGCGATGACCAGGCCGCCAACGGGGATCATCAGCAGCACTTTGAACAGCAGTTGGGTGTCGAGCGGCAGATTGTAGAAGCTGAAGGTGAGGAAGACGTTGCCGCCCTGCCCCGATTTCCAGATGGCGCGGGTCAACGCGGCGTTGGTGTTCTGGCGAACGGACACGAAGCTTTCCACGTGCGCTTTGCCGGTCTCCATGGTGTAGAGCGGCTGTTTACCATACCACCACACGATGTATTTATCCTGCAGGCCGAACACGTGCTTTTCGGGGTCGATGGCCTGCCATTTGTTGCCGATGAACGCTTCCAGCCAGTCGACGAACTGGCCCCGGCGCTGGTCGCGCGTCAGGCGCAAGCCATGGGCCATGCGGGTCGGCACTTCGGCGGCTTCCAGCAGCAAGATGGCGATGTCGGTGGCGTCCATGCGCGTGTCGACGGTGTCGCGGATGAGCTGCACGCGGTCATCGTCACTGGCGCGGGCGAGTTTGTAAACTTCACGCACGAAGGTCTTGGGGCTGGCGGATTTCTCGCGCGCTTCTTCGATCAAGGCATCGACTGCCACGTAAATAGGATCTTCTTTTTTGCCTTCTTCAACCTTGGGGCGGTTGGTCTTGCTGTAGGGCGAGTTGGGCAACTCCGGCAGACCGACCTTGGCGGTGCCGGGTGAATCCAATTCATACACGATGGCGCGATAGAAGATGGTCTCCTGGTCGTCGATGCGGCGTTTGCTGAAGAGCGCGACGCGATTGTCGCCGTTGCCGGTCTCGACCTCGTGGCCGAAGCCGCGAGCCACGATGTTCTCATCGACCAGCACGAACTTATCGGACGCGTGTGGTAATTGCAGCGCGAACTGCAGCGGCTTGTCGCCTTTTTTCCAGCCTTCGGTGCTGCTCAGGTCGACACGTGCTTCCACGTACCAGCTGTTATAGGTGGTGTTGGGGCTGAGCGGGAACTCGAGCACCAGATGCTTGTACAGCAGGATGCTTAAGCCAAGACCGGCGAGAACGGCGGCGATGAACCAGACTTTAGTGGAACGCATTGCGCGGTTCTTTCGGTGCTAGGTTATTGTTTTTCGTTGCAGGTAGGGCGCGTGATGAAGGTCTTGCCGGCATCGATGACGAGATCGGCGTGTTCCATCATGTTGCGGCCCACCAGCACCGGATAGATGAAGCCCTCCCGATTGGCAAGGTTCACTTCTTCCGCGATGGAGCGATCGGCGATGCAGAAATTCATAGTGATGACCGGGCGGCGAATGTAACCCCCGCCCTTTTTCTTGATGCGCACATAGCGGTTCACGCTGCGCTCGAAGGTCTTTTTGCCACCCTTTTCCATGGTGACCGAGAACACGACCGTGTCGCCGGTTGCGGTCTTGGTCTCTTTGCCGGTCTTGCGGATGTCGATGATCTCGGCGTCGATGGAGCTGGTCTTGGCGCCGGTATCGAGTTTGGCGCGCACCACGCTGCCCACTTCACTGATGCCGATCTCCTCCACCCAGCCCACGCGCTTCAACTGGCGCGGCGCGGCCATGGCGGCGCTGGCAAGGGTGAGGCTGGCAATGAGGACTACTATAACACGCATGGCGATCCCGGGGTTCAAAAGCCGGAACCTACTAGGCCCATTCGAGTTGCTTTGCTAGTATTTTTTCACCCAAAAATCAGATGCGCAGGCTGAGCTGGCACAGGGGGCTCGTGGCGTAGTCGTCGATCATATTATAGGGGTTGTTGGTCGCGGTCGATACGCACGCGGTCGCGGCCGGTACGGCAGGTACGCCCAGCGGGCCGGTGCCCCCCATCGCCTGCACCGAACCATCCAGCGGAATACCGTCATCGAGTTTCTCGTCGATGCTGAAGGCATCCATGGGCGTCAGCGCGCTGGCAAGGGTGTAGACACCGCCTGCCGTGGTCGAGGTGACATCGGTCAGCTGGTAATAATTCATCGAACCGTTGGTATAGACCACCACACTGGTGCGGCCCAGGGCACCGCGCGGCAGGTACGTCTCGATATTCGCCGCGGTCATGGCGACCGTGGTATCCGTCGCGGTGGCAAACGATGGGCTTAGCAAACCCGCAAAGGTCAGGTCGGTCCAGTACATCAGCGTTTCACATCCGGCGAGCGTCGCATTGGTCGCGCAGCCGTCGATGAGGCCGCTGCCATCGCCATGGCCGGCGGTACCCGCACGCGTCACCATGCCAAAACCGTTGGCGGTCGCGGCGCGCAGATCGCCGGGGATGCCGTGGTATTTGTCGCGGAAGCTATTCATCGATGTGCGGTACTGCTCGACCTGCGTGATCTGCTTTTTCACTGCGCTGCCGTGAATGAGGTCCTGCCCCACCAGGATACCACCAACAAGCAGGCCAAGGATCACCAGCACGATGGAAAGTTCCACCAAAGTGAAGGCGCGCTGTGCAGCAAGTTTCATGGAACCCCGATCCGATAACGACATCGCATCAAGGTACTCTTATCTGGGTCAAGGGCAATGCGATTCGGATCTTCGGGGATAAAGTGCAAAGCGATAGGAAATCGTACGCGCGAGAAATGGTGCTGCTGAGATGAATCGAACATCCGACCCCGTCATTACCAATGACGTGCTCTACCACTGAGCTACAGCAGCCCTTAAAAAGGAGCGTGCTTAGTGCCACAAGAGTTTATTTGGCGCAAGCGGTGTTTTGTGGTAGGTAAGTGCTTGAGTCATAAGAAGACCGTATGAGCCAGCATCACGACGAGAAAAAAGCCAAGAAGCTCGCCCACTTGCTTAAAAACAAGCGGGTGCAGGCAATTAACCTGCAAGGCGACCAGCATGAACGCGCGCGTAATCTCGAGAAAGAGCGCGAAGAAGAACTCAAAGAAGCCAGCCGCTCTGCCAGCGCCAAAGGCGCGCAGGCCAAGCGCAACCAGCCCGGCAACGTGGTGTGGAGCGCGAAGCTGCAAGAGATCCGCGATAAGAACACCGGCCGCGCGCGCATGGCGCAAGACCGCTGGAACCGCTTTGCCGGCACCGAAGGCGGTGGCGGGCGGGGGTTATGATGCAGCGAGGCTTTTCACTCGTTGAACTATCGATCGTGCTGGTCATCCTCGGCCTGCTCACTGGCGGCATTCTGGCTGGCCAGTCACTCATTCGCGCATCCGAATTGCGTACTGTAACCACGCAATTCAATAGCTATCTCGCGGCGACCCAGACCTTCCGTGACAAATATTTCAACCTGCCCGGCGACTTTACGAAAGCCACCAGCTTCTGGGGCGATCAGGCCGCTGGCACGGATGCATGCGCCGATGGTGCCATCGCTAACGGCACACCCGGCACCTGCAACGGCAATGGTAACGGGCAGGTCGAATTCGGACCCGAAGCATTCCGTTATTGGCAGCACCTCGCCATGGCTGGCATGGCTGAGGGCAGCTACACTGGCTATCGCGCCGATGTGTTCCCTATGTCGGCCAGCTCGGCCAACAGCCCAACGGGCAAGATCGGAACCTCGCTTTGGCTGATCTACCATGTCGGCACCACGAGCGGTCATGCCAATTACTTCGACGGTCAATATGGCAATGTTTACCAGTTCGGCGGTTTCGTTGCCAATGGCGACAATTACAACCCCGTCTTGAAGCCGGAAGAGGCGTGGAACATCGATACCAAGATCGATGATGGCAAGCCTGCCATCGGCAAATTAGTTATGCGCGAAGCAGTCGGAGGCTGGGGCAGCTGCACCAATGCAGCCGGCCCCACTACCTTGAGCGCCGACTACAATCTTACCAGTACCAGCACAGCCTGCACCCCGACCTTCCGTCAATTATTCTAGCGGATTGTCTTTTGCGCTGAATCGTATAAATCCGCGCGACATAGCGCAGCGCCGCTGGAACTATTTTGCTGGCACCGAGGGCATTTGCGGACGCGGGTTATAAATTGCGCTCGACCTAGCACTCAAGTAAGATGCCGCTTATGCAAAGACATGCTTTTAGTCTGGTCGAACTTTCCATCGTTCTGGTCATCCTTGGCCTGCTCACCGGTGGCATCCTGGCGGGCCAATCGCTCATTCGCGCCGCTGAGTTGCGCGCTGTCAGTAGTGAATATAACCGCTACACCGCCGCCCTGCACACGTTCCGCGACAAATACTTCGCGTTGCCCGGCGACATGACGAACGCCACCAGCTTCTGGGGAAAAAGCGCGGCTTTGTGCAATGCCGATGCGGGTGCCGCGCAAGTGCCAGGCACCTGCAACGGCAATGGTGATGGCTGGATGATTGCCAACGCAGTCGCGAATACGAAATCCGAGATCTTTGCGAACTGGCAGCAGCTGGCCCTTGCAGGCCTGATCGAAGGCACTTACGACGGCATCAGTGGGCCAGGTACCGGCCATACATCGCTCGCCAGCAACTCACCAAAGTCGCGATTCGGTAGCGGATATTGGATGCTCTATTCGTACGGAAGTGTGACTTTCACCGGCAACGCCAGCATTTACGACGGTCGGTATGACAAGAATTACTTTGGGGTCGGCGGGCTTATGCCTAACACTTCGGCGGAAGAACCTATCATCAAGGCCGAAGAGCTTTGGAACATCGACACCAAACTCGATGACGGCAAACCAGGCCAAGGTAAAGTGCAGGCACGTTACCCGATCGTGTGCAGCACTGTTTCCAGCACGGCCGACCGCACAGGCGAGTACCGACTATCCACGAATCCGCTTTGCGTTCCCGCTATCACGTTCGAATAACGATACGTTTCCGCTTTGCGCCTTGGCCATTTCCTTATTATAACGCGCCACCATGCGCTTCTTCCGCCTCATCCGAAACCTGCTGCTCGCCTATTTCCTCGCCGTGGGAATGTTGACGATCTGCTACCTGTTCATTCCGCCCGTTAGCACGGTGATGATGCTGAGCTGGCTGCGCGGCGATGGCATGACGCGTGAGTGGGTGCCGCTGCGTCGCGTATCCACCCCAGCTATCCGTGCCGTGCTGGCCAGCGAGGACGGGCGCTTCTGCGAACATTACGGCATCGACTGGGTGGCCATGCGCAAGGTGGTGGCCGAAGCGAAACGTCGTGGCGAAGCGCCGAGCAAAGGTGCCAGCACCATCTCCATGCAGGTCGCCAAGAACCTGTTCCTGTTCAATGGCCGCAACTGGGTGCGCAAAGGGCTCGAGGCCCCTATCGCACTGTGGATCGATTTCGCCTGGCCCAAATCGCGCATTTTAGAAGTGTACTTCAACATCGCCGAATGGGGCGATGGGGTGTTCGGCATCGAGGCGGCTTCGCAACGCGCGTTCGGTATTCCGGCTTCAAAGCTCAACAGCCATCAGGCGGCCATGCTGGCCGTGGTGCTGCCCGACCCCGATGGCCGCAGCGCCGCCCGCCCGGGCCCGCGCATGCATGCCATGGCCACCACCGTGCAAGTACGGGCTGGGCATAACCCCCACGTCGCCTATTGCGTGGGGCGGTGATTTGCCTTAGTCCTGCGCCCTGAATTCAAGGAGCCGCCCATGGGCATTATGCCTGACCACTGGATTCGCCAACAGGCGAACGAAAAAAAAATGATCGAACCGTTCGTCGAGAACCTGACGCGCGAGGGCGTCATTTCGTACGGCCTCAGCAGCTACGGCTATGATGCGCGCGTGGCCGACGAGTTCAAGATCTTCACCAATATCGATTCGGCCATCGTCGATCCCAAGAACTTCACCACCAACAGCTTCGTCGACCGCAAGACCGATGTTTGCATCATTCCGCCGAACTCGTTCGTGCTGGCGCGCACGGTGGAATATTTCCGCATCCCGCGCGACACGTTGGTCATCTGCCTTGGCAAAAGCACCTATGCGCGTTGCGGCATCATCGTCAACGTGACGCCGCTAGAGCCCGAGTGGGAAGGCCACGTAACGCTGGAGTTTTCAAACACCACGCCGCTACCGGCAAAAATTTATGCCAACGAAGGCGCGTGCCAGTTCCTGTTCCTCAAAGGCGATTCGCTATGCGAAACCTCGTACGGCGATCGTAAGGGCACGTACATGGGCCAGACCGGCGTGACCCTGCCGCGCGTCGAGCAGAAACGCGCCTAACATGGAC
>JBEIOT010000090.1:0-7826 GCA_040377415.1 Azospirillum sp.
ACCATGTGCGTGGCGAAGTGCATGGCACCCTCACCTTCCCGCCACGCGGTACACGCGGATTTGGCTACGACCCTATCTTCGTGCCGCATGGCAGCAACGAAACGTTCGGCGAGATGGAACCGGACGCCAAGCATGCCATCAGCCATCGTGCCCGCGCTTTCGCGGCGCTGAAAGAATATTTGCAACAAGCGAAGGCTGCATGAGCAAGCTGCTTGCCCTCGCCGCGTCGTATCGCCAGCCCTCGCTGAACAAGCAGCTGCTGGATATCGCCGTGGCCGAGGCCAAGAAAAATGGCGCCACCGTCACCGTGTTGGATTACGCGGCACTTGAAGCGCCTATCTATCGCGGTGAAGTAGTGACCGACACCTTGCCCGCGCCGGTCGAAGCGTTCAGCAAAGCGCTCGATTCGCATGACGGTATTTTGCTCGCCACGCCGGAATATAACTGGTCCATCCCCGGTGGGCTCAAGAACATTCTCGATTGGATCTCAGTCGATCCGCGTGCACCGCTGAATGGCAAAACGGCGTTGCTGATGTGCGCCAGCCCCAGCATTCGCGGTGGCATGAGCGGCTTGCAAGCGCTTCGCACGCCGCTGGAATGCATGGGTTGCTGGATCTATCCGCAGATGGTTTCCATCGGGCGTGCGCAAGAACAGCTAAAGGGCGATACCCTGGCGCGCGAATCTGATCAGCAGCATCTCATTTTCTGTGTAACCGATTTCCTCCGTGCAACGAATGCGTTGGTGAACCATGCGTAAACTTCTCACACTCCTTGCCCTCACTTTTGCCCTTCCTGCGTTTGCGCAAGAAGCAGCGCCGCAATCGCCCCTCGCGAAAGCGCAGCTTCTGTTACACGCACCGCAAGTAAAAAAAGGTGAGCCCATTGCTGCGGGCGTGCTGTTCACCATGCAACCAGGCTGGCACATCTATTGGCAGAACCCTGGTGATTCTGGCATCCCCACGACCCTCGCATGGCAAGTGCCCGAGGGTATAACCGTCAGCGAGATCGAGTGGCCGCTGCCCGAGCGCATCGAAACATCGGGCCTTGTCAATTATGGCTACGGCGAAAAAGTGATCCTCCCCGTCAGCCTTACGCCTGCGAGCGACGGCATCAGCGGTCCCATTAAAGTGAAAGCCGAATGGCTGGTGTGCAAAGACATCTGCATTCCCGAATCGGCAGAGCTAACGGGCGAGCTGCCAGTTAGCAGCCCACAAGCGCAGGTGCTGCTCACCAATGCGTTCGAGCGCTCGCCACGCCCCAGCGAAGCCACCGCTAATTTTGCCGCAGACGAGAAGCACGTCACCATCCGTGTGCCGGTCGCTGAATTGAAATTGCCCGAAGGCAGCGGCATCGCCACGGCTGAATGGCTACCTGTTGATGATGGCATCATCATCAATAATGCTGCGCAGCAATTTGCGGTGAAGGATGGCGTGCTCACCCTGACCACTGAACGTGGCAGCGCGGCCTTGCCGACGCAATGGCGCGGCGTGCTCGCGGTGCAAACGCATGCCGAAGAGCAACCCATTGCATTCAACCTGACTGCGCATCCCGATGCGAATGTTGGCGTAGAGATCATGCTCGATGCACCGACCTCGAACCTGCCGCTCTTCGTAGCGCTGGTGTTCGCCTTCATTGGCGGGTTGATCCTGAATCTGATGCCGTGCGTATTGCCGATCCTGTCGCTGAAAGCACTGGCATTGGCTAAGAAGTCGGGTGCTGAACAGCGCGCAGTGCGGGCGCAAGGTATCGCTTATACGCTGGGCGTTATTGGCTGCTTCCTTGCGATTGCGGGTATTATGCTGGCGCTAAAATCCGCCGGTGCGGCTATTGGCTGGGGCTTCCAGTTGCAACAGCCCGAAGTGATCGCGGGCCTGTTCTTCCTTATGCTGCTTGTTGCACTCAACCTGTTCGGCTTGTTCGAGCTGCCGGTGTTGTTCGGCAATCGCACCAGCGACCAGCACAGTGTGCGCGGCGCGTTCCTCACCGGTGCGCTGGCCGTGTTGCTGGCCACGCCGTGCACCGCGCCGTTCATGGCCCCGGCGCTGGGCGCCACGCTCACCATGCCTGCCGCTTCGGCATTGCTGGTGTTCGCCGCGCTTGGGTTTGGCATGGCGGCTCCGTTCCTGCTCATCAGCCTCGTGCCTGCCGCACGCAAACTGTTACCAAAGCCCGGCGCGTGGATGGGACGCTTCAAACAATTCCTCGCCTTCCCCATGCTGGCGACCGCCGCTTGGTTGCTGTGGGTGCTGACCCATACCAGCGGCGATGCAGGGCTCATCATGGCGCTTGTTGGCGCGTTGCTTGCTGCATGGCTCATCTGGTGGGCGCATGGCACGCGCAGTCGTGGGTTGCGTAAGCTTCTGCTCATTAGCACCGCGCTCATCATCGCGTGGGCGGTGTTCATGCAGCCCAGCCCGAATGGCGTTGAGCTCGATGCAGGCATGGAGCCTTACAGCGCGGAACGCTTGGCCGCGCTACGCGCCGAGGGCCGCCCCGTGTTCGTGGATGCCACGGCCGACTGGTGCCTGACCTGCAAAGTGAACGAGCGCATCGCGTTGAAGGATGATGCCATCCAACAGCTGTTCAAAGACAAGAACGTGGCGCTGATGGTGGCCGATTGGACGCGCCGCGATGCAGCCATCACCGAGTATCTCGCCGGCTTTGGCCGCAACGGGGTGCCACTGTATGTCTATTACGCCCCGCAGGCCGAGCCCGTGGTGCTGCCGCACTTGCTGACCCCCGGCATCGTGCGCACGGCCATTACTGGAAACGAATAGTTGCCATTTTAAGCGCTGGCGTTCACCGCGCTTAGGATTACAGTCGCCATCTCATTCTTAGGAGTCGTTCATGAAACGTCTGTTCGCCCTCGCCGCAACTGCCCTGCTGTTCACCGCCACTGCCCACGCGCAAGCGCCGCTGGCCAAGCTCGGCGAGAAAGCCCCGAACTTCAAAACGCTCGATGTATTGCATGAAAAGGAGCTGGAGTTGTCAAAACTCCAAGGCAAACCCGTGGTGCTGGAGTGGAATAATTTCGGCTGCCCGTTCGTGAAGAAACATTATGGTGCCGGCAACATGCAGAAGCTGCAAGCCGAAGCCATTGCCGATGGCGCGACATGGATCACCATCAACAGCTCGGCCGATGGCAAACAGGGTTACCTGAAAGATGCCAAGGCCGTGAAGGTCGCGCTGAAAGAGCATGATGCGACCCCATCGGCGTATGTGATCGACGCCAGCGGCGAGATCGGCCGTGCTTATGGTGCCAAAGTAACACCGCACATGTTCGTCATCGATAAGGATGGCGTGCTGGTCTACGACGGCGCGATCGACGATAACGCGTCGCCGGACCCTAAGACCATCGACGGTGCAAAGAATCATGTGCGCGATGCACTGGCAGCATTGAAGGATGGCAAGAAGGTCAACCCTTCACAGACCAAGCCTTACGGCTGCGGCGTCAAATATAACTTCTAGTTAGAGCGACGTTCCGTCACCGGCACTGAAGCGGGCGCCCAGCGCTCGCGGCGTGCCGCTTCGACCGGAATGCCCAAGCCCGCATAGATCTGTTTTTCGGATTCGATGACGACGACGCCGCCAAAGCTCGGCAACAGTAATCGACCCAGCCATTCCAAGGTACCGGACATGCGTTGCCACAGCCAGCCGGTGCTGGGCGGCACGTAAAGCGCGGTCGATGATTCACGCAGCGTGAACTGCGCTTCTTCGAGCAGGTCTTTCAATCTGCCCACCGAGAATTTGCGACCGCGGGTGAATGGCGAGCGGCCAAAATGCGACCACAGCCCATAGCGGTTGGACGCGATGACAAGTAACCGGCCGCCGGGGGCCAGCATTTGCCAATAGACACGCAGCAGCTCATCGGGCTTGGGCGCGAACTCGATGCTGTGCAGCATGAGTACGCGATGCAGGGTGTTGTCGGCGAAGGGGGGCATCAGCTCATCGCCCAGCAAACTGCGATTGTCGGTGTGCACGGGCCAGTAGATAGCGCCTTGCTCGGCAGGCATAAGCGCAAGGATGGTGCCGCTATTGCCACGGTCGAACACACGCAGCAACGGCGGGGCATAGCCGACGCCGACGATGGTTTCTTTTTCGTGTTCGGGCCAGTGCCGCATGGCCACTTGTCGCAGTCGTTTTTTCACCGACCGCCCAAGGCGTGAGGAATAGAATTGCCGAAGCTGGACAACGCTCGGCCGCATGAAGCTACTTCTTCACCCAGCTGCCGTTGCTGCCTTGCACGTACTGGCCGCTTGGCGTGTTGCTGTAGGCTTTTTCAGCCGCCAGCTTTTCGATGGCGGCGCGCGGCGTACCGTTCGTGCCCGCGATGCGGTCGTATTCGGCGCGACGCTGGTTGTTGATGGATTTGACCAGCGTGGTCGCTGCGGCATCGCCGCTCACGACACCAAGATAGCCGTCCTGACGTTCACCGACGAGGCCCTTGGATTTGGCTTCGTCGAGCGAGAGCGCGAACGCGAGTTGGGGCAGAAGAATGAGTGTCGCCGCAGCGAGCATGAATTTACGCATAGGTGCCTCCTAGAAGAGCGGTGAATCTTTGGCGAAGACCGAGCTGTCGAGATCGCGATCGACCTTCACGCGGACCTCGTGGCTGATATTCACGTTCATGTTAATGACAATGGGTTTATCAGGCGCTTCGACCTTCACAGTCGGCGAGCATGCGCCGAGCACAATGAGCGGAATGGTCATGAGCAATAGGGGTCGCATGGAGAGCCTCATTTCTTGCGTAGCAATTGTTTTTCGGCTTCGCGGGTGGCGCGTTTCACTTCCTGCACGCTGTTCCACATATCCTGCAGATTCAGCGTAACCGCAAGGGTTAAATCCACTGGCTTACCGCCCATCAGGTCGGGGTTTCGGCCCACGAAATGCCAGTCCAGCTTCACGCCGCCTTTGTTATCGGTCGAGGCAACGTCAAGCGTCAGCTTCTGCACCTCAAGATTACTCAGCGCGGTTTTCACGAGCTCCGCCTGCGGATGCGTCTCGATAGCTGCACCGGCGGTCTCGGGGTTCACCTTCACATTCATCGGCCCGATATTGATCAGCTGCGATTTTTCGATACGCCAGGTACCGCCTTTGCTGATGCGAATAGGCACAGAGCCTTTCACGCTGCCATTCACCACCGCTTTGTCGCCGAGCACACTGGCCAGCAACGTATCGACCGGCAGTTCCAGCACGGTAATTTTCGGCGTTACTGTCCATTGGTCAGGTTTCAGGTTCACTACGCCACTCACGGAAAGCTTGCTCGCCACCGTGGCCACGCCTGCGGCAAAGCCGGGCGAAAGCTGGGCGAAGGTGAAGCCTTTTTCACTGAAGCGCATCGGTTGCGTTTCCCATGTAATTTTTCCGGTCTTTTCGGTCACGGCATAATTGGCGCGGAACTTCCCGTTCACCCTTTTACGTGCGTCGTGGAAATTCCCCTGCGCGGAAAGTTTGCTGAGGTTGCCCTCGGCCGTTGCATCCACATTCAGCGGCAGCAGCATGTTCTTCTGGTTCTGGATGAGGGTCAGCAGCCCGTCATTCAGCGACGCGGTGTAATGCCCCGCTGCATCGCGGTTCAGCTTCACCGTGCCGTTGAGCGCCATGGCGATGGCTTTGCCGGTGGCGGTGGTCAGTGTCTGGCTCCATGCCTTTTCGATGCCGCCGATGAGCACTTGCCCATTCTCGATCTGCGCGCGAAGCTCCACACCTTCCAGCGTCGCATCGAATGCGCCGAGCTGGCGGCTGCTCCAGTCATAGGCAAAATTCAGCGTTGCGGTGTTCACGTGCAGCGCCCTGCCCTCGCCCAGTTTCAGGTCGGTCAGGGTCATGCTGCGCGGGGATATGGCGGTCACGGTTAATGATTCGACCGGAATGCCCAGCCGCGCCAACTCGCCTTTAATGACGTTCTCGGCCACCGAATCGCGGTTCAGCCAAAGGTAAGCACCACCGCCGATGGCAGCGACAAGAATGCATAAAAGAATGATTCGGACTGTCTTCATGCCCCCTATATAGACCTTGCGCGCGCAGTAAAAAAGGGCAAGCTGCTGCTCGATGAACGATCCGATCAAAAAATTTGCCGACTGGTTCGGGCAAGTGCAGTCCGCCGGTATCAAAGAACCGACGGCGATGACGCTTGCCACGGCCACTGCTGCGGGCATGCCCAGCGCGCGTATCGTGCTGCTCAAGGCGTATGATGCGCGCGGCTTTGTGTTCTACACCAATCTCGCCAGCCGCAAAGGCGAAGAGATGGCTGCAAATCCGCATGCGGCGTTGATGTTCTATTGGCCTGCACTCGACAAACAGGTGCGCATCGAAGGCACGTTAAGCCCGGTGAGCGATGCGGAAGCGGATGCGTATTTTGCCTCGCGTGAGCGGCACCGGCAGGCGGGTGCGTGGGCATCACTGCAATCGCAACCACTCGATGCGCGCGAAACATTAGTGGCGCGCGTGAATGAGATCGAAAAGAAATATGAAGGCAAAGATATCCCGCGTCCGCCGCATTGGAGCGGCACGCGCCTTGCGCCCTTACGTATCGAATTCTGGCACCAGCGCGACGCGCGGCTGCATGATCGCGAAGTTTACACCCGCACCGGCGATGGCTGGTCGCACACCCTGCTTTATCCTTAGGAGTCGTTATGTCCAACACCGCCACGAATATTCTTAGCACTGCCATTCTTGCCGTGGGCGTTGCCAGCGCGGGCTGGTTCGTTAGCCACGGACTGGTGCAGATGAAAGCGGCTGAGCGTTCGGTCGCCGTGAAGGGCCTGTCGGAGCGCGAAGTACAAAGTAACTTAGCGCTATGGAACGTGGGTTTCACCGTGACCGGCCAGAGCCTCGCCGAAGCGCAAGGCAAGGTCGATGCGAACAATGAAGCCATCACCGCGTTCCTCACAAAGGCGGGCATCGCAAAAGAAGAGATCACGCCGGGTGCGCTGAAAGTGACCGACCGCTTGGCCAACCAGTACCAGAATAATGGTGGACCGGAAGACACCCGCTATATTCTCTCGACCATGCTGAAAGTGCGCAGCGCGAATGTCGAAGCGGTAGAAAAAGCCGCGCGCAGTGTTGGCGAAGTAGTGCGCGACCAGGGCATCGTGCTCGGTGCGCCGGACCAATATGGCTGCGACCTGCGTTTGATCTATACCAAGCTCAATGAGATCAAGCCGGAGATGATCGCCGAAGCGACGAAGGATGCTCGCAAGGCCGCCGAGCAATTCGCTAAGGATTCGGGCGTCACGGTCGGCGAGATCCGCAGTGCCAGCCAAGGCTATTTCAGCGTCAGCTCGCGCGATGGTTCGGACCTGAACAGCGATAGCTCGTGCGATGCCGAGACCAGCGCCGTGAAGAAGGTGCGCGTGGTTACGAACGTTACGTACTACGTCGAATAATGAGCATCCGCGCACAACAATCGCGAGTTGCGCGCTACGCAGTAGCGGCGCTGGCCACCGTAGCGGTCGTCGCTTATGTGGCGGTAACGCTGCCAGCATGGAGCGCAGTACGCGCCATCCCGCTGCATTTCGTGTGGGCCTATGCCATGGCGCTTGAGCTTCTATGGTTGCCCCTGCTCATCGGCGTGCGTGCTAACCAGCGTTTCCTGAATGCGGAACAGATCGAAGGGCGAACCCCACCGCCCGATTCACCCAGCGCGATCGATGCGCGGGTATTGCAGAACACATTCGAGCAAACGGTCTTTGCTGCGTTGGCCACGGGGCTATTGGCGCTCAGCCAAGCACACCATGCTGCCATGTTGCTGGTGGCGCATGCAGCATTATTCACGGTGGGTCGGGGGTTGTTCTGGTTCGGGTATCGCCGCCAGCCGCTGGCAC
>JBEIOT010000212.1:0-2943 GCA_040377415.1 Azospirillum sp.
ATACCGAAAATAAGCCAGCTGGCTTCCGGCGTATCGGCATGGAACGCCGACGCGGCGGGGAAGATGGCATCGAACTGCACCGTGCCAAAGGTGAAGAACAGCGCCGCAATGCCAAGCGCAAAACCAAAATCGCCCACGCGGTTCACGAGGAACGCTTTCACTGCCGCCTTGTTGGCGCTTTCTTTTTTGAACCAGAAGCCGATGAGCAGGTACGAGCACAGGCCCACGCCTTCCCAGCCGAAGAACAGCTGAATGAGGTTATCCGCCGTCACCAGCATCAGCATCGCGAAGGTGAACAGCGACAAGTACGCCATGAAGCGCGGCTTGTGGTCGTCGTGGCTCATATAGCCTACCGAGTACACATGCACGATGGCCGACACCCACGTCACCAGCACCAGCATCACGGCGGTGAGCGAATCTACTTTCAGCGCCCAGTTCAGCGCGAAGTCGCCCGACACGATCCACGGCGAAAGGGTGACGATGGAAGTAGTATGGCCTAGCGCAACTTCGCTAAAGATCACCGCAGCGAAAAGTGCCGAAAGCACCATGGGAATGCAGGTCATCAACTGTGCGCGCGTGTCATTCAGCTTGCGCACGAACAGGCCGGTGCTCACGGCACCGAACAACGGCAGGAAGACGGTCAGGAAAATAAGTTCGTTGAGGCTCATATTATCCCTTCAGCGCCGAAATATCGTCGACATCGATGGTGCCGCGAGTACGGAAGTAAACCACAAGAATGGCTAGGCCGATGGCAGCCTCGGCCGCAGCCACGGTCAGCACCAGCATGGTGAAGATCTGGCCCGTGAGGTCGCCCAGCTGCACCGAGAACGCCACGAAGTTGATGTTCACCGCCAGCAGCATGAGCTCGATGCTCATCAGGATGGTGATGATGTTCTTACGATTGAGGAAAATACCGCAGATGCCGGTCACGAACAGCAGCGTGCTGAGCATGACGTAATGACCGATGGTGATGGAGCCGAAAAGTGCCTGTTCCATTAGAGGTCGACTCCCTTCCCGGTTTCAACTTTGACGATCTGCACCGATTCTTCACGCGTACGCGCATTCTGCGCGGCGATGACCTGACGACGCACACCCGGGCGATGACGGTGCGTCAACACAATGGCGCCGATCATCGCAACGAGAAGGATGAAACCCGCCATTTGGAACAGCAACAGGTAATGCGTATAAAGCACCTGACCGATGGCGCGGGCGTTCGTTACCTGGTCAAGCGGCGGAATGGCCACGGCCGCATCGGCCACGGGTGCCGGCGTCAGCAGCGATTGGTAAAGCAGCACGCTGAGCTCCATGAACAGGAAGGCAGCAAGCCCCACACCCAGCGGCAGGTAACGGATGAAACCTGCGCGGAATTTCTCGAAGTTGATGTTCAGCATCATCACCACGAACAGGAAAAGCACAGCGACCGCACCCACGTAAACAATGACCAGCGTCATCGCGAGGTATTCAGCGCCAAGCAGCACGAACAGGCCAGCCGCGTTGAAGAACGCGAGGATGAGGAAGAATACCGAGTGCACCGGGTTCTTCGCCGAAATAACAGCCACACCCGCCGCCACCAGAATGGTCGAGAACAGGTAGAACATGATGCTTGGGATATCGATCAACATCTAGCGATACTCCGCATCTTGCGCGAGGTTGGCGGCAATAGCGCTTTCCCAACGTTCGCCATTAGCGAGCAGTTTATTCTTGTCGTAGAACAGCTCTTCGCGCGTTTCGGTCGCGAACTCGAAGTTGGGGCCTTCCACGATGGCATCCACCGGGCACGCTTCTTGGCAGAAGCCGCAATAGATGCATTTGGTCATGTCGATATCGTAACGCGTGGTGCGGCGCGAACCGTCGGCGCGCTCTTCGGCTTCGATGGTAATGGCCTGCGCCGGGCAGATCGCCTCGCACAGTTTGCAGGCGATGCAGCGTTCTTCACCATTCGCATAGCGGCGCAGCGCATGCTCGCCACGGAAGCGCGGGCTCAACGGACCCTTCTCATACGGGTAGTTGATGGTCACCGATTTGCGGGTCAGCGCATATTTCATCGTCAGCACCATGCCACCGACCAGCTCGGCCAGCAGGAACGACCGAAGGATATTAATCAGTTTCATGGCGGGCCTCATAGTTCACATCGCCGTTTTCATCCAGGACGAAACGCTTGGTCTCGCCTTTTTTGAGCGGCTGGAATTTTTTCAATGTCTCGGCATAGGTTTTTTCTTTGGGCGTGTGGATCTCATCCACGCGGTCTTCTGCTGCATCAAAATACGAACTGACCGTCAGCGTCCCATCTTTGGCGAGCGTCACTTCACGCGAAGGCACCGTTTGCACGACCGCCACCTGCTTGTTGCCAAGGTCCGGCAACGTGCCCGTGAATACGAGATAACTCGAGGTCAGCACCACCCACAGCAGCGACAGCGGCAGGAACACTTTCCAGCCCAGACGCATCAGCTGGTCGTAACGGAAGCGCGGGAACGTAGCGCGTACCCAGATGAATACGTAAAGCAGGATGAAGACTTTGATCGAGAA
Source organism: Azospirillum sp. (assembly GCA_040377415.1). Taxonomy (GTDB): domain Bacteria; phylum Pseudomonadota; class Alphaproteobacteria; order Rickettsiales; family UBA3002; genus QFOX01. The sequence goes on from JBEIOT010000212.1 coordinate 2,527, forward strand.
CCAGATGCCAGTCGGCACCCACTCAAGCCAGCTCACATCCAGCGGGGCCTGCCAGCCGCCAAGGAAGAACACCACCGTCATCGCGCTGATGAGGATCATGTTCATGTACTCGCCAAGGAAGAACAGCGCGAACGCCATGGACGAGTATTCCACGTTATAACCCGCCACCAGCTCCCCCTCAGCCTCGGGCAGATCGAACGGCAGGCGGTTGGTCTCGGCCAGCGCCGAAATAAAGAACACGATGAACATGGGGAACAGGCCCGAGAACGCATACCAGTTCCAGAAGCCGCCCGATTGCGCCAGCACGATATCGCCAAGATTCAGAGAACCCACCATGAGCAACACGCACACGATGACGAGGCCGATGCTCACTTCATAGGAAACCATCTGCGCGCTTGAGCGAATGGCACCAAGGAA
>JBEIOT010000183.1:0-3894 GCA_040377415.1 Azospirillum sp.
CAGTACGTTGTTGGTATGGGTAACAACATGGCTGCTTTAGGCTTGGCGCTGAGCGCTCTTGCCTAAAAGATAAGCAAGGGTCGTGCCAAGTCGGTGGGTGACGATGACAAGCTAATGAAATCTAACGATACTAGTATTTTTTGTGCCAAATGGATTTGGCGGCATACTGGGCAAATATTGCCCATATTGTGCAGTTATTGCCCATACTAGGCAAATATTGCCTACATCTCTTGCAGGTTTGGATCAATGTAGGGGTACACTTCATCCTCGATCGTATCCTGGCGCATGGCTTCGGACGCATCGAACGTGGCGATGTGGTAGATGCCGTCGCCTTCGTTTGCTAGTGGCAGGATGGAATTGCCGATGATGACGCCGTCGTAAGGCGAAAGAATGTCGAGCTCATAATCGCCAAAGGGATTGGTGATGCAGCCGAGACGATCGCCTTTGCGCACGCGGTCGCCGAGTTTCTTCACCGTGAGGAAGATGCCCGAGATGGGCGAGCGCACCCAGTGGCTGGATTTAGCGATGAATACATCGCGGTAGGGTTTCTCGACCGGTTCTTCGGGCAGCATGCCAATGGCACGCATCACGTTCAGGATGCCTTCCATGCCGGTCAGGCTGGCGCGCTTGTCGAAGCGCAGCGCGGTGCCTGCTTCATACAGCAGCATGGGAATACGTTTTTCGCTGACCATTTCGCGCAATGAGCCATCGCGCGGTGATGCATTAAGAATGACGGGCGCGCCGAAGGCTTTGGCGAGTGCAAGATTGGCGGGCTGTGTCAGGTCGGCGCGAATCTGCGGCAGGTTGCGGCGGTGGATGGCACCGGTATGCAAGTCGATGCCATGGGTGGCTTTCTCGACGATCTCGGTGCGGAAGATGTAGGCGATCTGCGAGGCGAGCGAACCGTGCTCTTCGCCGGGGAAGCTGCGGTTAAGATCGCGGCGGTCGGGCAGGTAGCGCGATTTGTCGTTGAAGCCGAACACGTTGACGATAGGAATGGCGATGAGTGTGCCTTTGATGCGCTTCAAGGCTTTGTGCTTGAGCAGGCGACGCACGATGTCGACGCCGTTGATCTCGTCGCCATGGATGGCGGCGGAAACGAAGAGGCATGGCCCATCTTCTTTGCCGCGCACGACGACGACGGGCATTTTCATGTCGGTGAAGTCGTAGAGTTTGGCGGTCACTAGCGAGATCTGCTTGCGCTCACCCGGCATGACCTCTTCGCCTGCAATAATAAATCCGCTCATTCCTTTTTCTTAGCAGGCGAGCTGGGTTTTTTCTTCTCTTTCTCGCCATCGGGCGCGGCAGAGGCTTGTTTTTTCAGCAAGTGTTGTTCCAGATGCGTGAAGCGGCGCTCCACATCCGGATCGGATACGGCCACCTGGTGCGGATACGGAATGTCGATGTTGTTCTCGCGGAACAGACGCACGATCTCGATGAGGATCTCGCTGCGCGGGGTGTTCTTGCCATCGGCTACGTTCTCGACCCAGAAACTCAACTGCATGTTGATGGCGCTGTCGCCAAAGCCCATGACCCACGCGTGCGGCACGGGGTCCTTGAGGCATTCCTTGCAGGACTCAGCGGCTTTCAGCAGCAGCTTGATGACGAGCTTGAGATCCGATTCGTAACCAACGCCGACCGGCACATCGATGCGGCCACGTTTGTTGCTGTGGGTGAGGGTGGTGACGCGCTGGGTGATGAATTCTTCGTTAGGGATCATGATCTCGCGGCCATCGGCGACTTCGATGAGCGTGTAGCGCGCAGCGTTCTGGCGGATGAAGCCGGTGGTGCCATCTTCCAACATGATAAGGTCATCGACCGAGACGGATTTTTCAAACAGCAGGATAATACCGGAAATGAAGTTGCTGGCGATCTTCTGCAGGCCGAAACCGATGCCGACACCCAGCGCGCCGCCGAGCACCGATAGTGCGGTGAGGCTGACGCCAAGAATTTGCAGGCCGATAAGGAACACGATGAAGTAGAGGAAGATCTGGAATATCTTCATCACCAACGTGCGGTTGCTGACATGCATGCCGCGCACACGGCGCAGGCGTTTATCGGTCGCCCGCACGATAAAGCCAGTGGCCCAGAATAATGCGATAAGCGCGGCGATGGACTTGAGGATGCCATAAGCGTTCAGCTTGGCGTCGCCGATAGTGAATTTCGCATCACTAAGCGATTGGGTGACGGGCTCCCATACATCGAACAGATGCAGAAGGGTGATGGGCACAATGACGAGGATGACCATCCACCCGGTGCCCTGACGCGAGCTCATGAGTGACACGAGCTGCACGGCGAACCATGCCACGGCGAGTTTCCACACGAACGGCAGCACATGCAGCTCGAACTTAAGGCCGCGAAGCGTGTAGCCGGCGATCATTAGGAAGATGATGGCCAACAGGGGGGCGATGAGCGGGCCTGCCCAATCCAGAATGGTGACGTGCAGCGCTTTGCTTTTGCGCTCGTCGATGGTGCGGTTGAGCACACGGCCTATGAGCAGTGCCAGCAGCGGCAGCGCCACGGCGCAGATCAGCTCGATATTGCCTGCGCTGCTAAGGTGGTCCAGTGCATCTTCGGCGGCGGCCTGCACGGTGCCTTCATTCTCAATTAATTGTTCCATGGGCCCACCATAGTCGCTCATCCTCACCTGTAAAGCCTGTGAATAACCACGCGATTTGGCGTTGCCGATTTTTACGTCACTGCTACGCCACTAGCAGTGTGCGTTGCAACATAGTGAGGGTCGCGTGAAAAAACTGTTGGGTTTGCTTTTCACTTTCATGGCGACGCCGGCGCTCGCCGCGCCCGCACAAGCCATCGATACCGGTAACACCACATGGCTACTTGTTTGCTCGGCATTGGTGATGCTGATGACGCCGGGCCTGGCATTCTTCTACGCAGGCATGGTCCATCGCAAGAACGTGGTATCGACACTGTTGCAGAACTATGTGGCGCTGGCATTGGTCGGCATGATCTGGGTCATTGTCGGTTACAGCTTGGTGTTCTCCGAAAATAACGCGTTCATCGGCGGGTTCGATTTCGTGATGCTCGAAGGCATTTCTGAACAAATGTATGGCGATACCGGTATTCCGCTCATGGCGTTCATGGCGTTCCAGATGATGTTCGCCATCATTACGCCCGCGCTCATCACCGGCGCATTCGCCGAGCGCGTGAATTTTAAAGCGTGGCTGTTCATTATGGTGCTGTGGTCGATGGCGGTGTACCTGCCGGTGGCGCACTGGGTGTGGGGCCCGGGCGGCTGGATCGCGGCCGATGGCGGGCTCGACTTTGCGGGTGGCCTCGTGGTGCACATCACCGCAGGCGTGGGCGGTTTGGCTTCGGGCCTGTTGTTCGGTCGCCGGCAAGATCGCGGGCCGATACGACCGAATGATGTGACGCTCATTATGCTGGGCGCTGCGTTGCTGTGGTTCGGCTGGTTCGGGTTCAATGCGGGCTCGGCCATTACTTCGGGTTCGCTGGCTTCGTATGCGTTCGTGAACACGTTCCTGGGTGGCGCGAGTGCATTCATCATGTGGATGCTGCTGGAGTGGATCCATCATGGTCGCCCGACGGCGGTGGGGTCAGCGGTCGGTATCGTGGTGGGGCTTGTGGCCATCACCCCGGCGGCGGGTTATGTGACCGTGCAATCGGCCATGATCATTGGCGCGAGTGCTGCGCTTATCGGCTACTTCGCCAGCTGGAAGGTGAAGCAAATCACGCATCTGGATGATGCGCTGGATGTATTCAGCTGCCACGGCATTGGCGGTATCGACCGATTGCGAAACCTTGGCGAACTCGTCGCGCAGGCTCAGCACCGCCCGCGCGATCTGCTGGCACTGCCGCGTCAACTGCTGCCCGGCTCGCGCCGCATCGTTACAGCCCTCGCGAATGTACTGG
>JBEIOT010000008.1:0-16366 GCA_040377415.1 Azospirillum sp.
ATCAGCAGCGACACGATATCGCCGACATAAATGAAATCACGCGTCTGCCCGCCATCGCCAAAGAAGGTGAGGGACTTGCCCGCCACCGCATTGCTCATGAATTTGCTGATAACGCCCGAGTACGGCGAGCGTGCATCCTGGCGCGGGCCATACACATTGAAGAAGCGCAGGCCAACGCTCGGCGCGTCTTTATTAGCAGCGGCGATCACTTCGTTCTCAAGCTTGTGGCGACCATAATTGCCCAGCGGGCCGGTCTTGGAGGTTTCGCTCAACGGCAGCTCGGGGTTGTCGCCATAGACCGCGGCGCTCGATGCGTAAACGACGGGGATTTTCTTGGCTGCGGCGGCTTTAAAGATAAGCTCCGTACCGGTCACGTTGGTCTGGCCAGCCACTTGCGGCTGTTCTTCGCACACCTGCACCGACGCAATGGCCGCAAGGTGGAACACCGCATCGGCCTCGCTCACCAGCTGGGCGACAAGCGCCGCATCGGCCACGTCACCTTGGGTGAGTGCGGCTTTGGGGTTCAGATTCTCGGGCTTGCCGGAGCTCAGATTGTCCAGCACGCGCACGTCGTGACCCTCGGCAATGAGCCGATCGACCAGATGCGAGCCAATGAAGCCGCAGCCGCCTGTAACGAGCGCTTTCAACGTGTGTATGCCTGCCGTAATCGGTTGTTTTTGTAGTCGATTGGAAGGTTAATAACTGTTAATGAAATCGCTGTAAAGCGGTTTGAGTGTTAATCTTTTGTTGCGGAATACAACAGCCTAGTGGGCCGTCATTTTCAGCCCGATAATGGCCACCAGCAGCAACCCAAGGAACCCAAGGCGGGCCGCCGTCACCGGCTCCTGGAACAGGAAAATGCCCAAAATGGCCGCCCCAAGCGCCCCGATACCCACCCAAATGGCATATGCCGTGCCGATGGGCAGGGTCTGCGCCGCTTTGGCCAGCAGAAACATGCTGGCGGCTAAAGTGATAAGGGTGAACACGCTCGGTCACAAACGGGTGAAGCCGTCGGTGTATTTGAGCCCAATGGCCCAGCACACCTCTAAAATTCCAGCGATACCAAGATAAACCCACGCGAGTGACATGACAGACTCCTTTTTCAAAGTTCAAAAAAGCGTCGTCTTGTCTTGACCGGGTACGGCGCGTCTCGTCCGGGGAGACCCGAACTTAGCAAACCGGAGATAAAAGTAAACTACTTGCCTTGCAGCTTGGCCAACAGCTTGGGCGTGGCATCGCGGATCATGTGCAATACCTTCATGAAATCCTCGTCGCCGCCATAATAGGGGTCGGGCACACCATCATTACCGGTGCCATGCGAGTAGGGGAGATATAGTGCCACTTCCGCCGTCGCATCCGCCGGGCGCATGCGTTCCAACGCTTTCATATGCGAATCATCCATCGCCAAAATAAGGTCGAAATCATAGAAGTCCGCCGGGCGCACATTGCGCGCACGCAGGTCATTCATCTCGATACCTGCCGCGCGCAGCACAGCCTGGCTGCGCACATCCGGCGCATGGTCGATATGGTGTGAATCAATGCCGGCACCATCGTGATGGAACTCGGCCTCAAGTCCGCCTTGCTGAATCGCATGGCGGAAATAGGCTTCGGCGGTGGGGGAGCGACAAATATTGCCGGTACAGACGAAGAGAACAGATTTTTTCTTATTCATTGCTTCCAATATAGCGCAAAATCAGGTGGATTGCTAGCCATAACCCGCCGATGTCATCCCGGCCTTGTGCCGGGATCTGCCGGTCAACGCACGCAGCGTGGCGGATCCCGGGATAAACCCGGGATGACAGGAAAAGAAGAATCATGGACGCCATCACCGCACTCAGAACCCGCCGCTCGGTCAAACCCAAAGAACTGGGCCAAGGCCCCGGGCCAACGGACGAACAGCTCACCACTATCCTAGAGATCGCCACCCGCGTGCCCGACCACGGCAAGCTCGCGCCATGGCGCATCCTCGTGCTGCAGCGCGAGGGGCAAGAGAAGCTCGGGCGCATCGCCGCCGAACGCTTCACCAAAATCTACGCCGAAACGAACGAAGCCCAACGCGCCAACGAAGCCGCGCGCTTCACCCGCGCGCCACTGGTGCTTGCCGTATTAAGTACGCCCAAAGAATCCATCAAAGCCCCGCGCTGGGAACAGGAAATGTCCGCCGGTGCCGTCTGCACCAACATCCTGCACGCCTGCCACGCGATGGGCTTGGGCGCTAGCTGGCTCACCGAATGGGTCGCCTTCGACCCCACCATCATCCACGCCCTCGGCGGCGACATCGAAACCAAGATCGCTGGGTTTATTTATATTGGTGAGAAGCTGGCAACGCCGGGTGATCGCGAGCGTCCGAAGTTAGAAGATGTAGCAGAGAGATGGGAATGAAAAATAGCTGGTTGGAGGCGTTCATAGAAGGTTGGCCGCTAATTGCGACATCTGCTTTGCTATCTATTGCGATAACTTATCCTCTTGCACATGGTTCTGATAACATTTCAGAAATAGGAGATTGGGTTGGAGGAATTGCCTCAGCTGTTGCATTTCTTTGGTTGGTAGCAGGATACAATATTCAAAGACGCGAGCTTTCTCTTCAGCGTGATGAATTGCAACTGCAGCGTAAAGCACTGCAACAGCAAGTGCAGGAGATGCATGAAGCAACAAAGGTTTCGAGGGAAAATGCGCGCGCCACCTTACGAGCGGCAGAGGCAACTGAAAAGACTATTGAACAAACCCGTGCCTCCACTGAGGCAGCAGTTAAAGGCGCTAATGCTGCAGAACTCTCTGCCAAAGCGGCAATCGGAATGGAGCTGCCTAACTTACATGTAATGGAGATTACAGCAAAAGGTCCCACAGAAAAATGGTTGGGAAGCTCAGATTTTCTGCCGGTGATTACAATAAAGAATTTTGGAAGAACGACCGCTTTTATTACAGATATTCTTGTAAATCTGAAAATCGGAACATTGCCCGAAAAACGCAAATACAAAAGCCTTATAGGTATTCCCAACCCTTATGTTTTAGAACCAAAGGAATCGTTCGATTACAAAGAGCTTTTTTTAGATATGCAGTTTAAACTTACTCAAGAAGATATAAAAACTATTCTCGCCGAAAAAGAATATCTTTGTCTGTATGGAGTTATAAAGTTCAAAGACTTTATGGATAACCTTCATGAAACAGGATTCGCCTATTTTTGGTCAGAAGGGAATAAAATTTTTTTGCTAGACTCTAGCGAGCAATATAATTTTAAAACTTAAGGATTCGGCGCGAGCGTCACGCTCAAGCCTTCCAACTCTTCACCCAAAATAATCTGGCAGCTAAGGCGCGAGTTTGCTTGCACCATCATCGCATCTTCCAAACTTAACTCTTCATCCGCCGTTTTCTGTGCGAGTTTTTCTACCCACTCTTGCGCCACATACACATGGCACGTCGCGCAGGCGCAGGCGCCGCCGCATTCGGCTTTGATGGGCAGGCCGTTATCGCGGATGACTTCCATCAGCTGCCAGCCCTCAAGGCCCACCAGCGTGTGCTGCTTGCCGTCGTAATCGGTAACCTGAACGGTGACGTCTTTCATAGCGGCGGTGATGAACGCGATGGCCAAAGCGCGCAAGTGAATTATGCCGCGCTGCGGTTTGACCCGATGTGGATGCGGTGCTACGACAACAAAATTCACTTGCGCAGGGCAGCTAACTACAATATTGCATTGCACAATCAAGCATTCAACATTTTTATTTTGTGATTAAGGACGAGACCATGGCCCACGAGAAATCCAAATTCGACACCCGCGCCATCCATGCTGGCTACAAGCCCGATCCGACGACCGGCGCGCGCCAAGTGCCGATCTACCAAACCTCGGCCTATGTGTTCGAGAACGCCGAAGATGCGGCCGACAAATTCGCCCTGAAGAAATTCGGCAACGTGTATTCGCGCCTTACCAATCCCACCAACTCGGTGCTGGAAGAACGCCTCGCCGCGCTTGAAGGCGGCGTTGGTGCTACCGTCACCGCATCGGGCCACGCGGCACAGCTGCTCGTGTTCCAGGCACTCGTGCGCCCCGGCGAGCGTTTCATCGCATCCAAGCGCCTCTATGGCGGCACCACCGACCAGTTCCAGAACACGTTCCCCAGCAGCTTCGGCTGGCATGCGGACTTCGTGGATGTCGATGACTTAAGCGCGGTGAAAAAAGCCATCACCGACAAAACGAAACTCATCTTCATCGAGTCGCTCGCCAACCCCGGCGGCGTTATTTCGGACATCGAAGGCCTCGCGAAAATTGCCAACGAAGCGGGCATCGTGCTCGTCGTCGACAACACGATGGCATCGCCTTACCTGTGCCGCCCAATTGAATGGGGCGCGCATGTGGTCGTGCACTCGACCACAAAATTCTTGAACGGCAACTGCACCGCGCTTGGTGGCGCGGTGATCGATGCGGGCAATTTCGACTGGAAGAAATACGCCAACAAATACCCCGAGCTGGCGCAGCCGCACCCGAGCTACAACGGCGTGAACTTCGCCGAGAATTTCGGCACCATGGCACTCGCCGTGCACAACCATGCCATCGGTCTGCGTGCGCTTGGGCCAACGCAGTCGCCGTTCCATTCGTTCCTCACGCTCAACGGCATCGAAACGCTGGGCCTGCGCATGGAACGCCATTGCAGCAACGCGCAAAAGGTCGCTGAGTTCCTGCTTGGCCACCCAGGCGTTGAATGGGTTTCCTATGCTGGCCTGCCCAGCAACCAGTACCACATGCTCGCCAAAAAATACCTGAAGAAGGGCGCAGGCGCGGTGTTCACCTTCGGCGTCAAAGGCGGCTTCGAAGCAGCGAAAAAGACCGTGGAGAAACTGGAGCTGTTCAGCATGCTCGCCAATATCGGCGACACGCGCTCGCTGGTCATTCACCCCGCCAGCACCACGCACAGCCAGCTCACTGCCGAACATCGCAAGAGCATCGGCGTGGCGCCGGAAGCCATTCGCTTGAGCGTCGGCATCGAGGACATCGAGGACATCATCGCCGACCTCGACCAGGCCATCAACGCGTCGGGCGCTGCCAAAAAAGCGGCGTAGCCGAATCGTCAACGGATTGTAGCGCGGCCGGCGATAGTAATATCACCGGCCGCTTCTATATTACCCTCAACCCTAGGGCACCTAGGCACAGAGAGTTCTTATGTTAGATATTCGTAGACACAGCGACCTTGGCACGATGAACATCGATTGGCTCAACGCGCATTACCATTTCAGCTTCGCCAACTATCACGATGAGAACCGCATGGGCTTCGGTCCGCTGCGCGTCATCAACGACGACATCGTGAAAGCGGGCGGCGGCTTTGCGCCACACCCCCACCGCGACATGGAGATCATTACCTTCGTGCGCAGCGGTGCCATCACGCACGAAGATTCACTGGGCAACAAAGGTAAGACCAAAGCCGGTGATATCCAGGTGATGAGCGCAGGCTCGGGCATCACGCACAGCGAGTGGAACGAGGAGGGCGTTGACACCACGCTCTACCAAATCTGGTTGCACCCGCGTTCGCGCACCGCACCGCGTTGGGAAACACGCCAGTTCCCTCAAACGGGCGGCATGCAATTGCTCGCCAGCGGGCTGGAGCGCGACGAGGGCAAGGCCATCTTCATCAACCAGGACGCCGCCATCTTCGGTGGTAACCTGCCAACGGGTGAAGTGTGGGAGCATGGCCTCGGCGGCAGCGCTTACTTGCTGGTCAGCAAGGGCGAGGTCGCACTGGGCGATGCCATCCTGAAAGCGGGCGACGGCGCCGCCGTGACCAAAGAGCTGAGCCTGCACCTTAAAGCGCTGGCCGACTCCGAACTGGTCGTCATTGACCTGCCGACACATAAAGCCGCTTAAACGATCGACCCCATCAATCGCCATCATCGAGATATATTCGCTGAAACCTATTGGCTTTTGATGGGGTCGCACTACATTCTGGGCATAGAAAAGGAGACCACTATGTCCAACAAACCCGTCACCGATGCATTGAAGGCCGCTCTGGCTGATACCTACACGCTTCAACTGAAGACCCAGAACTATCACTGGAACGTAGAAGGCACCCATTTCCGCAGCCTTCACCTGCTGTTTGAAGAACAATATAACGAGCTGTTCGCCGCGGTCGATGCCATCGCCGAGCGCATCCGCACGCTGGGCGAAAAAGCCCCCGGCACCAACACCGAATTCGCCAAGCTGACCAAAGTCAAAGAAGGCAACAGCAGCTACGATGATTTCGAGATGGTGAAGGACCTCTACCAGACCAACTTGCAGGTGGCCGAGATCTTCAAGAAATCCATCGAGAAAGCCGAAAAGGCCGATGATCCCGCAACGGCCGACCTGTTCACCCAGCGCGTCGCTGTGCACGAGAAAGCCGCCTGGTTCTTGAAATCCAGCCTCGCGCCCAACCTCGCCAAAAAACTCGCCGCCTAAGGTGGCTTGACCAGAACTCGGGAGCGCGGTAGTAACTGCGCTCCCTTTTTGGGTGCGGCTGAGTAGCAAAGTGGTAATGCGCGGGACTGCAAATCCTGTATGCGGCGGTTCGATTCCGCCCTCGGCCTCCAAAAACAAAGCGCCTTAATGGCGCTTTTTTTTGGGTGGCCGCATGAGAGTCTTAGCGATTTGGAGCGACCCCCGGTCGCGAACAAAACGCTTAGACGGACATGCAAGACCTCACCTGCGCATCAGAGCCCACCTGAACGCAGTGTTTCCGCAGCGCCGCAACGCCATCCTTGAATCGCCCGATTGTTCCGGTTATTTGCATAAGGCAAGTGGCGAAGATGCTGCAATGCGCCGGAATGATGCGGCAGGGGCCACCCCCGCAAAAATCCGGATTGCAGGATGTAGCATTCCTCGCCACAAAGTTGTATGAAACATCACACGGCGCATCTGACGCCGGATAAGAGGATTGGAATGGGTTCGCCCACACGTTTTGCTTTGCTGACCACTGCCGCGCTGCTGGCATTGCCTGCCTACGCGCAAGAATCGGCGTCGCAGCCGTTGCCGTCGCCCGAACAGGTGATCGCCGAGCAACCCGTTGCCGCCGTTGAGCCCGCACCGGCACCGGTGGCCATGCAGCCCGCCCGCGATACGTTCCTCGATGCATTGGTGAATACCTACAAAACGAACCCCACCATCAAAGCTGAGCGTGACCGCCAGCGCGCGACCGATGAAGAAGTCGCACAAGCGCTTTCCGGGTTTCGCCCCACGGTGAACGCCACCTATGGCCGTGGTAAATCCGATACCGCCATCAACGGCGGCCCGTCGGTCGAAGAAGATACCGACAACAAGAACCTCACCGCCCGCCAGCCATTGTGGCGCAGTGGCGGCACGTTCTCCAGCTACAACAGCGCCAAGCAGCGCACCCGCGCCGGCGAGCAACAACTCAATGGCGTCGAGCAGCAAACGCTGCTGGATGCCGTATCTGCGTACATGGACGTGGTCTCGGCCACTTCGATCTTGGAACTTTCGCGCAACAACGAAGGCGTTCTCGGCTCGCAACTCAAAGCATCGCAAGAACGTTTCGATGTGGGCGAGGTGACCCGCACCGACGTCGCGCAATCCGAAGCCCGTCTTTCCGTCGCGCGTTCACAAGTGATCTCGGCCGAAGGCCAGCTGATCTCCAGCATCGCGCGGTTCGAGCGCGTCATCGGCTACAAACCCGAAGGCATGCTGGCACAGCCTACGCAATTACCCGAACTGCCCGCCACGCTGGATGAAGCGCTCGAGCGCGCACGCCTGGAAAACCCGGACCTGCTGGCTGCCATGCACATCGCCAAATCGTCCAACTATGATGTATGGACCAATAAATCGACCCTTCTACCGCGCGTGGATCTCGTCGGCGCCATCGACCGTCGCGAAGGCGGCAGTGGCTTCAGCAGTGAATTCGATCAGGATACGTACGGCATCGAAGTCAACATCCCCCTCTATCAGGGTGGCGCAGAATATTCGCGCGTTCGCGAAGCCAAGAACATCGCGCGCCAGCGCAAATACCAGCAGATGGATACTAAGCTCGTCGTCGAGCAATCGGTGACCAGCGCATGGGAACAACTCGAAACTTCCATTGCCACCATCCGCACTCGCGATGAACAGATCCAGGCGGCACAAGTGGCGCTCGAAGGTGTTCGCCAGGAGCAGGAATACGGCGCACGCACCGTGCTTGATGTTCTCGATGCCGAACAGGAACTGTTCAGCGCGCGCACCAACCTCGTGCAAGCGCAGCGTACCCGCGTGGTCGCGGCCTACAATCTGCTGCTCACCCTCGGCAAACTCACGCCGAACTACCTGCAATTGCCGGTCGAGCAATACGATGCGCGCGAGCATTACGAAGACATCAAGTGGCAACCCATCGGCTTCTAAATTCCAGCCAATCGTCTGATTGATGCGCAAAATACGCAACACGTGTGAATAATCACTCAAGCTCGCGCTGAAGTTACAAACTACTTGCGCCGCGCTTGCTACCTCGCTTACCCTGATAGGAGTAACGCGGGGATAGACGCACCTCATGGCCAAAGAACAAGACCAATCGATGGAGGAGATCCTCCAGTCCATCAAACGAATCATTGCTGAGGAAAGCGAACCCGCGCCCTCAGGCTCCGACGTATTGGAGCTGACCGAGCTATTGTCCGAGGACGACTCCAGCAAACTCGTCGATGACGGGCGCGACAAGAATGTCGGCACCATGTCGATCGAAGAGATCATGGCCACCCCGACCGAAGCGCCCACCACGGCACCCATCGAAGCCCCGGCTCCCAAGCCCGCACCCACCATGGCCCCGATCGAACCCAGCCTCGCGCGTGACGACGGCAGCATCGTATCCGATTCCACCATCGACAAATCTGCTTTGGCGATGGAAGCGCTGCGCCATATGCCGTATGCCTTGCCGCCCATTCCGCCTTCGGGTCTCAACTTCCGCTCCGGCATCACCATCGAAGATCTGGTGCTCGAGGCCCTTCGCCCCATGCTCAAATCCTGGCTGGACGAATACCTGCCCGGCATGGTCGAGCGCCTGGTCGAGAAGGAAGTGCGCCGCGTTAGCGGTCGTCCATAACCGCTGGTTATCCACAGCGCCTCATCCCTTTAAAGTTGCACTTGGGCAAACCGATCACGCCCTTGTTGCGTCCGCATCACAGCTCGCGTGAATATGTAGTAAATTAAGTCGGCTGAATCCGAATTCTCATGCAGAAGGCCAAGAAATGCCTATTCTCACTCTTGCTATGAGCAACCGCTTTTAAGATATTGTATGTATTATGAAAGTGATTGCCAGACAACTTAGGTTAGTGACGCTTATTACGGTGGGCTGGTGCCTCCAGGCGCAGGCGCAGCCCACCGATTTTTCACTGCCTCCCTTACCCGGAAGTTTCCCTACTGCTAACGGCAGCACCGGCGCTTCTGTGCCCATTCCGTCGACGCCGTTCGCCCCCAATGCCGGTGCCAAAAAAGATTCCGGCGCCGTTTCCGAAACGGCCGATGCGCCCGCCGCCACGCCGGATGCATTCCCTGAGCTGGCGAACTTACCCATTCCGGGTGCTCCCGCCGCCATTGGCGCCACCGCCGAACCGGCGACCACTGCAACCCCAGCGGGTGCGACCACTGCCACAACGACCCCTGCCGCGCAGACCCCCGCCGCCGATACTGCCGCAGCCCCTGCCGTTCCTGTGTTGCCCCCCGTTCTGGCCGAAGGCACCGACACCGTCGCGGGCGAGCAGGCCACCACCGCACCGACCTTACCGGCCGCCCCGGTCATGACCGTCGCCGCACCGCTCACCACGCTCCCCGGCCTCGGCCTGCCACCGGCCCCCACCATGGTAGCCAGCGGAACCGAGCCTTCCGCGATGCCCACCATGGAAACCGCCACCACCTTGCAAGAGATCTCCGTCGACGCGCCGCCGAAGTTGAAAATGGGTGGCCGCACCTGGAACACGAAGCTCGCCCCCGCTGTGGTTCCCAAGAACACCAGCTTCAATTACCGCCGTCAGGTGCTGCCCGACGCCATCTACCGCGCGCAGTATGACCGCGAGAACGACCATCTGCCCACCCGCGTCACCCGCGATGATTACGCGCGCTACCTCGCCGAACGCGTGGCTGCCAACGACATCAACGGCACCCGTGCCTTGCTCAATGAGGGCCTGAGCGTCAACACGACCGATGGCTACGGCCAATCGCTGCTTAGCATCGCCCGCCGCTCCGGCGCACGCGATACCGAGCGCCTGCTCATCGCCCGCGGTGCCAGCTAGGCTTCGACATTCATTCATCGTTTGCTATAATAGGCGCATGAAACAAGGTTTCTCACTCGTCGAGCTTTCCATTGTCCTCGTCATCTTGGGGCTCCTCACCGGCGGCATTCTCGCGGGCCAATCACTCATCCATGCGGCCGAACTGCGCGCCGTCAGCACCGAATTCCAGCGCTATGTCGCGGCTAGCCAAAGCTTCCGCGACAAATATTTCGCACTCCCCGGCGATATGACCAACGCCAACAAATTCTGGGGCGCGGCCGATGGCGGCACCGGTGACACCGTCGCGTGCCTCACGACCACAACGAATGACGCCCGCACCTGCAATGGTAACGGCAACGGCCGCATCGGCGATAGCGGCCTCAGCAACGAAAGCCTGCGCTTCTGGCAACATCTGGCGAATGCAGGGCTGGTCGAAGGCCAATATACCGGCATTGCCGGAACACCCGCCGCCAACCAGATCATCATCGGCACCAACGTGCCGCGCGCCAAACTTAGCAGTAGTTCTTACTGGTTCCCACAATACGAAGGGGTGCAGCCCGGCTCTGCCGGTCGCTTCGCTAGCACCGAAGCCTACAACAACACGTTCTACTTCGGCGGCTGGGCCGGTACCTGGCGCGGCAACCTGAAACCGGAAGATGCGTGGAACATCGATACGAAAATGGATGACGGCAAGCCCGGACAGGGCAAGGTCAAAGCGCCGTGGGATGCCAACTACAGCGCATCGGGGACTGCTTGTACGAGTGCTGCTACCGCCGCCGCGACCACCGCCGACTATTTGCTGACCAACAGTAATATGGATTGTCAGGCATTCTTCACCAACGCCTTCTAAAGCATTGGTTTCATGAGGGCAGGGAAGGCTTGACCCTGCACCCACCGCCCCGGTAATCTGCGCCCCCAAAAGAGAGCAGAACCATGACCGACAAAAAATACGGCAAATCCACCTTAGTCTCGCGCTACGTCACCGTGGGCGCCAAAAGTGCGCCGCACCGCAGCTACTATTATGCGATGGGCCTGACCAAAGAACAGATCGCCCAGCCACTGGTCGGCGTTGCCACCACGTGGAACGAAGCCGCGCCATGCAACATCGCACTCATGCGCCAATCCGCCGTCGCCAAAAAAGGCGTGGCCGCCGCAGGCGGTACTCCGCGCGAATTCTGCACCATCACCGTCACCGACGGTATCGCCATGGGCCACCAAGGCATGAAGTCGTCGCTCGTCTCGCGCGACATCATCGCCGATTCGGTCGAGCTCACCATGCGCGGCCATTGCTACGACGCACTCGTCGGCATGGCCGGTTGCGACAAATCCTTGCCCGGCCTCATGATGGCCATGGTGCGCCTCAACGTTCCCAGCGTCTTCATGTATGGCGGCAGCATTCTGCCCGGCCAGTTCAAAGGCAAGACCGTCACCGTGCAGGATGTCTTCGAAGCCGTCGGCGCCCACGCTGCCGGTAAGTTCAGCGAAGAAGATCTGGAAGAGCTCGAACAGCACGCCTGCCCAAGCGCCGGTTCGTGTGGCGGGCAGTTTACCGCCAACACCATGGCGTGTGTGTCCGAAGCCATCGGCCTCGCGCTGCCCGGTTCCGCCGGTGCACCCGCGCCCTACGAATCGCGCGATGAATACGCCTTCGCTTCCGGCGAAGCAGTAATGAATTTGCTCAAACTAAAAATTCGCCCGCGCGACATCGTCACGCGCAAAGCGCTCGAGAACGCAGCGGCGGTCGTCGCAGCCAGCGGTGGTTCCACCAATGGCGCGTTGCATCTGCCCGCCATCGCCCATGAATGTGGCATCGATTTCGATATCCACGCCGTCGGCGAGATCTTCGCCAAAACGCCCTACATCGCCGACTTGAAGCCCGGCGGAAACTACGTCGCGTTCGATCTCTACAAAATCGGTGGCGTCCCCATCATCATGAAAGCACTGCTCGATGGCGGCTTCCTGCATGGCGACTGCATGACCGTCACCGGCAAAACCATTGCCGAGAACTTGAAAGACATCGTCCTGCCCACCGGCCAGGACATCGTGCGCCCGACAAGCAACCCCATCAGCCCCACCGGCGGCGTCGTCACGCTGAAAGGCAACCTCGCCACCGAAGGCGCCATCGTGAAAGTCGCGGGCCTGAAGAATCTCGAATTCCGCGGCCCCGCCCGCGTGTTCGAATGCGAAGAAGATGCGTTCGCCGCCGTCGAAGCGCGCAATTACAAAGAAGGCGAAGTGCTCGTCATTCGCAACGAAGGGCCCAAAGGCGGCCCCGGCATGCGCGAGATGCTTTCCACCACCGCTGCGATCTATGGTCAAGGTACCGGCGATAAAGTCGCGCTCATCACCGATGGTCGCTTCAGCGGTGCCACACGTGGTTTCTGCGTCGGCCATGTCGGCCCCGAAGCCGCCGTCGGCGGCCCCATCGGTTTAATTCAAGATGGCGACATCATCGCGCTCGATGCGCGTGACGAAGCGCGCACCATCACGCTCGAAGTTTCCGCCGAGGAACTGGAGAAGCGCCGCAAGAACTGGAAACCGCGCACGCATGATTACCAATCTGGCGCCATTTGGAAATACGCACAGACCGTCGGCAGCGCCAGCGATGGTGCAGTCACGCACCCCGGTGCCAAAGCCGAGACCCACATCTTCGCGGACCTGTAGATGGCCTTGCTCCCCGAGAGTTTGCTCGAAGGTTACGGCAAGTTCCGTCAGTTCAAATACGCACGGCATGCGCAGCGCTACATGGAGCTCGCAGTCAAAAGCCAAAAGCCCGAGACCATGATCATCGCCTGCTGCGATTCGCGCGCCGCGCCGGAAACCATCTTCGATGCATCCGCCGGCGAACTGTTCGTGGTGCGCAACGTGGCAAACCTTGTGCCGCCTTACGCGCCCGATGGTGAGCGCCACTCGACCTCCGCCGCGCTCGAATTCGCCGTGCATGGCATTGGCATCCGTCACATCGTGGTCATGGGTCATGGCCGCTGCGGCGGCATCGCCGCTGTGGTGAGCGACGCCGACCCCTTAAGCAAATCCGACTTCATTGGCAAATGGATGAGCAGCGTGCGCGAAGTTGCCGACGCCACGCCATGTCCCGAAGGCTGCACCCCCATCGATCACCAACGCCTGGTCGAGCGCGCCTCCATCGTGCAGTCGCTGAAGAACCTACACAGCTTCCCATGGGTCAGTGCCTTAGAGAGCAAAGGTGAATTAACGGTGCACGGCGTATGGTTCGACGTCGCCCTCGGCGAACTTCATGTCTTCGATGAAGCAAACAACGATTGGGTAAAACTCGAATCCGAGAAATAAGAAACGCGGCTAGAGTCTGCGAAGCGTGAACATGCATTGGGCGCTGTTCGTTGCGAGCGCATAGTTCGCATCCATAGCCGCCGCGCCAGCGGCATTGTTCGTCATGGCAGAGCCATTCGCAAAGACGGTGCAGTTCATGCGATTGAGCGGCACGACTTGGCCGGTAGCGGGCTTGCCATCATCCATCTTCGTATCAATGTTCCATGCTTCTTCAGGCTTGAGGGCGGCAACAGCGGGCTGGCCAACAGTAGATTGGCCACCGAACAGTAGACTGTTGCCATAGCTGCCATCGAATAATTCGCTATGCCCGCTGCGGTTGCCCATGTCACGCGCATACCAGATCGCGTTGGAAAGTTTACTACGAGGCACATTCAGCCCGGCCACACCGTGCGCAATGTTACCCGATGATCCTTCGATGCCGCTATACTGCCCTTCAATGAGACCAGCATTCGCCAGATGCTGCCAAAAACGGAAATACTCGTTACTTAATCGGCTTGTGCCATCGTACAGATCGATCAGCCCATCGCCGTTACCATTACAGGTGCGTGCATCATTGGTCGTGGTAATGCCGCATGTCACCGGTGTGGCATGCGCGGCATTCCAGAAACTAATGGCATTGCTCATGTCGCCCGGTATTTGGAAATACTTGTCGCGGAAGGCACCGACGGCGGTGGCATAACGCGAATATTCCGAGCTGACCGAGCGAAGCTCAGCGGCGCGAATGAGTGATTGCCCGGCAAGGATGCCGCCGGTCAGAAGACCAAGGATCACGAGCACGATGGAAAGTTCAACAAGTGAAAAAGCGGAACTGTAACGAATGCGCATAAAGAGATTCTAGCATAGTTCAGAAATAAAAAAAGGGCGACCAATTGGCCGCCCTTTCTTATTTCAAACCACCGCGCGTTACGCGGCGTTCTTATCTTCGTTGCCAATACCCAGCATCTTCAGTTTGCGGTGAAGCGCGCTGCGCTCCATGCCCACGAAATTGCTCGTCTTGCTGATGTTACCACCGAAGCGGTTGATCTGCGCGGCGAGGTATTGCTTCTCGAACGTCTCGCGTGCTTCACGCAGCGGCATGCTCATAATGTCGCTTGAAAGCTCGGGACGCAGCACGGTGATGTTGCTGTCGATCAGTTCCGGTGGCAGTGCATCAGCGGCGATGTCGCCATTGCTGCCGGGAGCCGCCATGATGATCAGCCATTCCATCACGTTGCGCAGCTGGCGCACGTTGCCGGGCCAGTTGTAGCTTTGCAGCACGGCGAGGGCTTCTTCACCCAGGCTACGGGTCGCCAGACCCATCGCATCCGCTGCACGCTTCAGGAAGTGCGCCGACAGGGCTGCGATATCATCGCGACGCTCGCGCAGGTTCGGCATGCGCAACGGCACCACGTTCAGGCGGTAATAAAGATCTTCGCGGAAGCGACCAGCAGTGATCTCTTCCTGCAGGTCCTTGTTCGTTGCGGCGATCACGCGCACATCGACCGACACGCGCTTGGTACCACGCACGCGCTCGAAGCTTTGCTCTTGCAGGGCACGAAGCAGGCGGCCTTGCGTCTCCAGCGTCAGGTCAGCCACTTCATCAATGAAGAGGGTGCCGCCGTGGGCTTTCTCGAGCACGCCGAGTTTCTCAGCGCCGCCATTGGGGTTGGTGTCCTCGGTGCCGAACAGTTCCGCTTCGATGTTGCGCGAGGCGGTGAAGCTTGCAGCGTTCAACGGAACGAACGCAGCATGCGCACGCATCGAGCGGCCATGGATGAGGCGGGCGATGAGTTCTTTGCCGGTGCCCGGTGCGCCGGTGATCAGCACGCGGCTGTTCGTCGGTGCAACTTTCTCGATCGTCTGGCGCACGGTGTTGATCGAGCCGCTGTTACCAATGAGCTCGCTCTCGTTGCTACCGCGCTTGCGCAACTCGGTGTTCTCGCTGCGAAGTTTCGCCGCTTCCAGTGCACGCTTCACGATGATCATGAGACGTTCAGCGCTGAAGGGCTTCTCGATGTAATCATACGCGCCCATCTTGATCGCGTTGACCGCGGTCTCGATATTGCCATGGCCCGAGATCATCACGACCGGTACATGCGCATATTTCTTTTGCACGATCTCGAGGATGCCAAGACCGTCGAGCTCCGAGCCTTGCAGCCAGATGTCGAGGATGATGGCGTTGGGCACGCGCTCGGCCAACGCTTTCAGGGCGCGGTCGGAATTATTCGCGGTGCGTACGTTATATTTTTCGTCCGTCAAAATGTCGGAGATGAGCGACGTAATATCGGATTCATCATCGATGACAAGAATGTCTGCAGCCATGTTCGCAACCTTTTAGCTTCTGTATTGTTTGACTTTTGCTGACCGAAGCGTGGTGGTTTTTGCTGTTGCCCGAAAGTTACACGGGTGCGGCATTTTGTCCAGCGCTATTTTTTGGCGAAGGTCAGTGTCACTTGTGCACCACCTTCAGCAGTGTTGGAAAGTGCGACCGTTCCTTTGTGTTCTTCGACACTGCGTTTCACGATCGCAAGACCAAGGCCGGTGCCTTTTGCACGCGTCGTTACATAGGGTTCCGTCAGTGTTGAAATTTTATCCACGGGGAATCCGCCGCCATTATCTTCGACCGTGATGACGATCGCTTCGTTGAGATCTTCGATGCGAATGCGAATGCGTTTCTTGCCTTCTTTTTGCTCGAGCGCTTCCGCCGCGTTCTTCAACAGATTTAAAAATACCTGACCCAACTGCGTTTCATCCAACATCATTTTTACCGGCGAGTCCGGCACATCCAATTTGTATTCGATGTCTTCATGCGCCGTCTTTTCCGAGAACACGGAATCGCGCAGCAGGGTGATGAGATTGGCTTCCTTGAAGTTCA
>JBEIOT010000137.1:0-5652 GCA_040377415.1 Azospirillum sp.
CGTATGGGTTGGCATTGGCAGCATTCTGGCTGCTAAGCATTAGTGTTTGGTGGCTAAGCCTGCGTGCCGAACCCAGGCAAGATCAGTTGGCCATTGCGGCTGCACCGGCAGGGCTTATTGCCTTCATCTCGGGCCAGGTGGCGTTCTTCATGGCTGCCATCCAGTTATTGATGCTGCGCTGGCTTGATCGCCGTCCCGTCGCAGCGGGGTTATTGCTAGGGTTGCTCGCCATCAAACCGCATCTGGCGATCGCGTATCCGTTCTTCCTCATTGCCACGCGGCGTTGGAAAACATTTTTTGCTGCCGCACTCAGCACCGCAGCAGTGGTCTGTGTCACATTGCTGATATGGGGTCCGCAAGTCTGGCAGGCATATCTCACGCTTGGTGCGCCGTTACAGAATGAATATGTGCTGATGGAGCCGACGGTCACCGTGCGCTCACTCATGCCCACTATCTATATGGATGGGCGCATGCTTGGGCTTTCTTATGACGCGGCGATGCTGGTGCATGCGTTGTTCGCAATCATCGCGCTGGCATTGTTCTTCCACCCGCGTGTGCGCCGCGGCGACATGCCAACGCAAGCGCTAGCGCTGGTGCTGGTCGGTGCGATCGTCACACCATACCTGATGAGTTATGACCTGCTGTTCCTCTCGGCATGCATCGTGCTGTGGCTGCGGCGGCAGAGTGCGCTTGATGGTTGCGGCATGGCACTTATCGTCGGCTGTTTCTTCCTGCCCATCATCCATTTCGTGATGGGCGTGGCAGGCATTGCGGGTTCGGCATTGTTGCCGGTCGCATTGCTGGCGTGGCTGGTGACACGCAAATAGCTGTGAATAGTTTCTGAAATTCGCTGCACAAACGCGCAACTAGCGCTAGACAGTTTGCAGAACACTACATATAGTGGTGTCACTAAAAAGCAGCAAAAAGCTGCAGACATCGGCAACATCCTGACTATCACGTCTAATCCGTGCACATGCACGAGGAGCGCCGCATGACCATCAACCTGCACCTGCCCACCGGTATGGAAACCCTTCGTCCCAAGATCACCGTTGTCGGTGTTGGTGGCGCTGGCGGTAACGCAGTCAACAACATGATCACCGCGAATCTGGAAGGCGTTGATTTCGTCATCGCCAATACCGATGCGCAAGCGCTCGAAACGGCGCAGACGGATCGCATCATCCAGCTCGGCGTGAACGTCACGCGCGGCCTTGGCGCCGGCGCGAAACCCGAAATTGGCCAAGCTTCGGCTGAAGAAGCCATGGACGAGATCGCTGACCACATCGCGGGCAGCAACATGGTCTTCATCACCGCTGGTATGGGCGGCGGTACCGGCACCGGTGCAGCACCTGTCATTGCACGTCTTGCAAAAGACCAGGGCATGCTCACCGTGGGCGTGGTCACCAAGCCGTTCCAATTCGAAGGCGCGCACCGTATGCGCATGGCCGAAGCGGGCATCCGTGAACTGCAACAATATGTCGACACCCTGATCGTGGTGCCCAACCAGAACCTGTTCCGCATCGCTAACGAAAAGACCACCTTCGCTGAAGCGTTCCGTCTTGCCGACGAAGTGCTCCACAGCGGCGTGCGCGGCGTGACCGACCTGATCGTGAAGCCCGGCCTTGTGAACCTCGACTTCGCCGACATTCGTGCGGTGATGAGCGAGATGGGCAAAGCCATGATGGGCACCGGCGAAGCCAGCGGCGACAGCCGTGCGCTGCAAGCTGCCGAAGCGGCTATTTCCAACCCACTGCTCGACGATGTGTCGCTCAAAGGCGCACGCGCCGTGCTCGTCAACATCACCGGCGGCATGGATATGTCGCTCTACGAAGTCGACGAAGCGGTCAACCGCATCCGCGACGAAGTGGATCCGGAAGCCAATATCATCTTCGGCTCGACCTTCGCCGATGCGATGGAAGGCAAAATGCGCATCAGCGTGGTCGCTACCGGTATCGACGCGGGCGAGATCCGCGCCAACGCGCCGCAGACCCAGACCGATTTTACGCCTGTTAGCCGTCCGCAGACCCGTGCGCCGTTCGGCCACACCGCTGCTCCGGTAAACGCTCCTACCAAGCCGACCACCGGCGGCCTGCGCGAGCGTAGCCCCGCGGAGATCGTGCGTGCTTCGGGTACCCAATCGGTACATGAAGCGGCCCGCACTGCTGCACCGCGCGCTGCCGCTCCCGCTTCTACCCCCGTCATCCGCATCATCGACGAAGCGGCGGCGGAACAACAGCAAGCTGCCGCCATGGCCGCCCAGGCTGCCCAGCTTGAGCAAGCCATGCGTATGGCCAGTAACGCAACGGCTGCCCGCGCCACCACGGCCGATGCTGCGGGTCCGTTGTTCGTGAGCCCGCGTGCCGAGCAACCGCAACAGCGCACGCTGTTCGCCGCGCAAGCACCGGACATCGAGGAAGAAGAATACGAAGAAGTTGCTGGTAAGAACATTTTCGGTCGTCTCGCTAACGTGGGCAAAGCACTGGCCTCGGGCCGTGTCGAGCCCCGTGCTACCGAAGCCGTTGCTCCACGCAAGGCCGAGGTTCGCGAGATCGTGGGCCAGGCGCAGGACGAAGAAGAGTTCTACGACATCCCCGCATTTCTTCGTCGCCAAGCCAACTAGGTCGCCGTAAAAACGGCGCGTTTGCGTCGTTACTCGCGTACTCACTCGGTCATGTAGCGCTGCTACACTTCCTCGCTGCGTGCGCTCGCGCCTAGCATCCGCACCATTTTGACGGCAACAGGCTCTCGTGGAAGAGCCGGTTAACCTACTGATTGTTGCTTGTAATTTTTGTTATATTCGGTTGCAGAACGTGAATTGAGTGCGGTGCGTTAGTTGGGTAATTCTGGACCTCAAGAACAAAACCATTCGCGAGAATTCCATGCAAACCAACGACACCACCCCCGAGTTTTTCCAACACACCGTTGCCGCTGAAGTCAGCTGCGTGGGGGTTGCGCTGCATACTGGCGACATGGTGAACATGACCATTCGACCGGCCACGGTGAACACCGGCATCGTATTCGTGCGCAAGGACGTGGACCAAAATAACGTGGTCGCTGCACGCTACGACGCAGTGATGGAAACCACGCTTGGCACCACCATCAGCAACAAACATGGCGTGACCGTCAGCACCATCGAACACGTGATGGCCGCTCTTTGGGGCGCTGGCATCGACAACGCGCGCATCGAACTCGACGGCGCAGAAGTGCCGATCATGGATGGCTCGTCGGAACCGTTCGTGTTCCTGCTTGATTGCGCTGGTCGCGTGCAACAGCGCGCCACCCGCCGCACCATCGAGATCCTGCGTGAAGTGAGCGTGGAAGAAGGCAACAGCCGCGCCACCATCGCCCCGAGCGACGGTTTCAGCATCAACATCGAGATCGCGTTCAACCACCCGCTGATCGCGACGCAAAAAGCCACCTACGATTTCAACGATACAAGCTTCAAGCAGTCACTCAGCCGCGCTCGCACCTTCGGCTTCGCGCGCGATGTCGAGAAAATGCGCAGCATGGGTCTTGCCCTCGGCGGCAGCCTGCACAACGCTGTCGTGCTCGGCGAAGAAGATATCCTGAACGAAGGCGGCCTGCGTTATGCCGACGAATTCGTGCGCCACAAAGCACTCGATTGCGTGGGCGATTACTTCCTTGCGTTCGGTCATTTGCAGGGCGAAGTCACCACCTTCAAGCCCGGCCACGGCATCAACAACAAGCTGCTGCGCGCTGTATTCGCGGATCCGGCGAACTACCGCATCGTCGGCGAAGATGATGTGAACGTGCCCGCCCGCATCACGCGTGACGAGCCGATGCAACAGCAGGCTTACGCTTAGCCTTGCTTGCGCGCGAAAGGCGCTTTCGATCCCGGAATTTTTGTCATGTGATAGCCCGTGTGGGCGAAGCCTGCACGCACGTAGAAACGCTGCGCGAGGAAATAATCCGCGTAGGTATCTAGCACCATCAGGTCGATCTTGTGCTTGATGGCATAAGTCTCCAGCCACTCGATCATCTGCCCGCCGATCTGCTGGTTGCGATGTTCGGCGGCGACATAGAAGTTATCGATGTCGAGCTCGTTACCGTTCCAAAAGCGGGCGCGTAGCCAAAAGCCGCTGCAGCCGATGAGCTTTTTGCCCTGGAACACGCCCAGCGCATGGTAGCCCAGCGTTTGCATCAACTTCAGCCGTTTGCTGAACATGGGCTTGGTCAGGCTCGGGTTGTTGGCGTGGATGAGTGGGAACATAAGCCCCATTTCGGAGGCTTTAAGTTCGCGGATCGTCGGGTTTGTGGATATCTTGGCCATGCCATCGCCATAGCGTTTCCAATCGTTGCGTGCAAGTGGCGGCGTGGTATAACCGCCCCATGCATCATCGCACCCGCTTTCTCCTGTCCGCCACCGCCAGCATTCTGGCGTTGCTTGCCGTGGCCGCTTGCGGCGATGAAGAAGAAGACGATATCGACACGCTGGCGAAGAAGAACGAGTCGGTCGATGTGCTGTATGACACTGCCCGCCGCAGCTATGCCGAAAAAGGCTACAAGCGCGCCATCGAAGAATTCGAAGAAGTCGAGCGCCAGCACCCGTATTCCGAATGGGCGCCGCGCGGCCAGATCATGGCGGCGTATTCAGCCTACAAAGCCGGTGAGTTCGATGATGCGATCAGCATCCTTGATCGCTTCGTAAAGCTGCACCCCACGCATACCAGCACGCCGTATGCTTATTACCTCAAAGCCCTGTGTTACTACATCCAGATCGTCGATGTGGGCCGTGACCAGAAAACGACCGAAGCCGCGCGCGTCGCGCTTGAGGACGTGATCGAGCGTTACCCGGATACCGAGTACGCGCGCGATGCACGGCTCAAACTCGACCTGACGGACGATCACCTCGCTGGTAAGGAAATGGAGATCGGCCGCTATTACCTCATGCGCGACGAATATATCTCCGCTGCCAACCGCTTCAAATTCGTCATCGATAATTACCAGACCACCAGCCATACGCCGGAAGCATTACACCGCTTGGTGGAAGTTTATTTGCGCTTAGGCCTGGTCGATGAAGCGAAGAAATACGCTGCCGTGCTCGGGCACAACTTCCCGGGCTCGGAATGGTACAAGTTCAGCTACGAGATGATGGAAGGCAATCTCTCGCCGGAAGAGAAGAAAAGCTTCACCGACCATTTGTTGCCGTGAGGCCGTGATGCTGCAGCATCTTTCCATTCGCAATCTCCTGCTCCTGAAATCCTGCGACATCGATTTCACCGATGGGCTCAATGTGCTCACCGGCGAGACCGGCGCGGGTAAATCCATTTTGCTTGATGCGCTGGGGCTGGTGCTTGGCGAGCGCTCTGACGCGGGACTTATTCGCGCGGGCGAAGCGCAAGCGACGGTGAGTGCTGAATTTGCGCTGGGCGATCATCCACCGCTGCGCGCGTTGCTGGCCGAGCTGGAACTGGATGCGGGCGACACGTTGCTACTGCGGCGCACGCTGAATGCCGATGGCAAAAGCCGTGCCTTCGTTAACGATGCGGGTGTGAGCGTCAGCGCGCTCAAGCGCATTGGCGAAATGCTGGTGGAGCGCCACGGCCAACACGACCAACGCGGCCTGATGGATAGCAAAACCCACCGCGCACTGCTCGATACGTCTGCCAGCAATGCCCCCTTATTGAAAAAGAC